>NZ_JBEXLR010000036.1:0-52754 GCF_040610095.1 Micromonospora sp. NPDC004540 | reverse complement strand
ACCCGCCGTTCGGGACGACCAACTGGGGCGATGAGGAACTCGGGCACGACCCCCGCTGGATCGTCGGCACCACCCCGCGTACCGAACCTGAGCTCACCGTGCCGGTGACCTGGCGGCCGGTGGGGTCGGTGAGGCGGATCAGGTCGGCGCTGACCAACAGGGTCGCCGGGCGGCCGGCGGCGCCCCGGATCGGGCGCGGGTCGTCCCGGACCACCAGCTCGGCGGTGACCAGGGTCCGCTCCGCCACGAGCGCCCGCACGGGGGCGGCGTCGCGGACCGCGATGCGGGCGGCGGTGGCGGTCGCGCCGCAGACCACCCCGAGCAGCACGGCGACCGCGATCCAGCCGTAGCGGCGGACCGGGCCGGCCGGGGGGCCGAGCAGGCCACCCAGGTGCGCGCCGGTGAGCAGCGCCAGGCCGGCGGCGACGGCGGCCAGCGTGGCGCTCGCCGTCACGGTGGCGTGCAGGCCGGCCAGTGCGGCGAGCCAGGCGGCCACGGCCAGCCCGGCCAGCCGCAGGTCGGGCACTCCCCCGTCGACCACGCTGCCGTCGACGTCGCGGGGCGGCTCGGCGGTGTTCACACCGTCACCAGTTCCTTGAGCTGTTCGTAGCGGGCGTCGCCGATGCCGTCGACCTGCCGCAGGTCGGAGACCGAGCGGAACCCGCCGTGCTGCTCGCGGTGGTCGAGGATCCGCTGGGCGAGCACCGGGCCGACGCCGGGCAGCGCGTCGAGCTCGGCCAGGGTGGCGGTGTTCAGGTTGACCGGGCCGCCTCCCGGCGCCGCGCCGCCGGCCGCGGGTCCGCCGCCTCCTGCCGAGGGACCGGCCTGGCCGGGTGGGGCGGTGACGCCCACCAGGATCAGTTCGCCGTCGGTGACCTTGCGGGCCGGGTTGAGCAGGGCGACGTCGACGCCGGGCAGCGCGCCGCCGGCCGCCTCGATGGCGTCGGCCACCCGCGCGCCGGCCGGGAGACGGACGAGGCCGGGGCGGCGCACCTTGCCGGCCAGCGCCACCACCACCTGACCGGCCGAGCCGGTGGGCGCGGGCACGGAGGTCTCCGGTGCGGCGACCTCCGCGACCGGGCGGACCGGCTCGGCCTGCGGTCGGGACCGCCAGGCCCAGACTGCCGCGACCAGGACCACCACGGCAGCCACCACCGCGAGGGCGCGGACGCCTCGCCGGCCAGGATCGAAGGCGCCCGGCCCGGGCAGCCGGGACGCCAGGGATCGCTGCCCACCACCGGCATCGTCGGCAGCGGTCGGTGGCGCCTCGTCAGTCGGACTCGCCAACGGCCACCTCTCGCCGGTGCCGGGGCCCGGGCCCACCGGATCGGGCTCGGACGCAGAGCCAGCCGCACGCTCGGGCACCGGCGCCCGGACCGCTCTGAGTTGTTGAGGATCAGGAGAGGAAGCCCGCGCGGGCCATGGAGGGCCAGGCTCTACCTCCCGACCTGGCCGGAGGCCCGCCGGCATGGCGGCACGGCCGGGCGGGGCGAGACCGTCGACCGGCTCGAACAGCCGGGACAACCGCCGCCGCACCGTCTTCTCCTCGTCGTCTGGCACGGTCGGAAGCTACGGCGTCGCAGGGCAGCCAGGCCCGGCCCCAAAGCTCGCCTGTGGACGACGAACTGCCCTGTGGACGAACCGCTGATCGTCCCCCAACTGTGCTAGCAGGCCGGTGGCAGCTCCCGAGCGAGGCGACGTGCATCGTCGGGTGACTGCAGCCGTGGCAGAGAACGGGCCGAGTTGACGCGGCGCGTGGCCAAGGCGATCAAGACGAAGGCTCAGGCAGCCCTAATGGCTCCAGGGGCTCGACGATTTCAGCACTCGTCCGGGTCCGTGCCCCGCGCTTGGTGCGGCCGGTGGACCTTGATCCACGCTTCGACGTCCTCTACCAACCACACCGCTCCCCCGGCCAGCCGATCGAAGGGCTCGGGAAAGTCGGGCCGGCTCGTGATCTGCACGACGCGGGCGCGGGACACCTGGAGGCGCTCCTGTAGCTCGGCGCTGCCGTACAGCCTGCGGACCATGCATCGACGCTATGCAACCCGAAACTGTTATATATGACAGCTGTCATACTTGACACTGACGGGTACGACAGGGAACGGTCTTACATGAGCCCGCACAGACAGCAGCCGGGCGGGCGGGCTCCCAGTAAGCGGTCCGGCTACCTGATCAGGGATCGGTGGCCGGACCTGCCCCTTCCTGGAGTTAGTCATGATCGAGCGGGAAGCGCCACGATCGGAGTGGGTCCCCGAGTTGGCGAAGCGAATCATCCGGCGGCACTGGATCCTGGGCCACTGCGAGCGATGCCAGGGGCAGACCGAACCGTGCGGGTCGCTGCGGTGGGCCCGCGACCGGATCAAGGCGCGCCGCCTGGCCGACAACCAGCCCGACCGGTATTGAGCGGGACGCCCCGCCGCGACTCTGCGGCGGGGCGGGCAGTTGCGGCTGCCACTGACCGCGGGCAAAGCGGGTGATCGCCCCGCCACGGGACGATCCACAGTGCTCAGTCTGCCTCCGGGTCCAGGCCGAGCGCCGCGCGACCCCCGTCGACCGGCAGGGTCACCCCGTTGACGAAGGCCGCTCCCGGCGACAGCAGGAAGGCGACCACCTCGGCGACCTCACCGGTACGCCCGATCCGGCCCACCGGGTGCAGCCGGGCCAGTTCCGCCTCGACCCGGTCCGCCTCGACCGGCTCCAGGCCGGCCAGGAAGGCGCTGTGCCGCTCGGTGCGGATCGACCCGAGGGCGACCGCGTTGGTGCGGATCCCCCGGCCGCCGTAGTCCACGGCCAGCGCCCGGGTCAGCCCCTCGACGGCGGCCTTGGCGGTGGCGTACGGCAGGGCGCCCGGCACCGCCCGGCGGGCCTGGTGGGAGGAGACGTTGACGATCGCGCCGCCGGCGCCGGCGGCCAGGAACCGGCGTACGGCGGTGGCGGCGCCGACCACGGCGGGGCGCAGGTTGGCGGCGATCAGGTCGAACACCTCCCCCGCCGGCGCGCGGTGCAGGGCGGCGTCCCGGAACACGGCGGCGTTGTTGACCCAGCCGGCGAGCGGGGCGGCCGCCTCGGCGAGGTCGGCGGCCCGCCCGGTGACCTCCTCGTCGGCGGCGTCGCCGAGCACGGGGCGCAGCCGGTCGGCGAACGGGTGCCCGGCCAACCAGTCCAGCGCGGCCTCGTCCCGCTCGACCACGACCACCGTGCCGCCGTCGGCCGCCAGCCGCTCGACGATCGCCCGCCCGACACCCCGGCCCCCGCCGGTGACCACGTAGGACCCGGCGGCCGCCCGGCCACCGGCGGACACGGTCATGCGCGCCGGTGGACGACGACGCAGGCGAGGCCGGGGCCTGCGTGCGCGGCGACGACCGCTCCCGCCTCGGAGACGTACGTGTCGTGCAGCCGGTCGCCCAGCCGCTCGGTCAGCGCCGCCAGCAACTGTTCGGCGCGCTGCGGTGCGGCGAGGTGGTGCACGGCGAGGTCGACCTCGGCGTCACCGGCCGCCTCGACCGCCAGGTCGACCAGGCGCGCGACGCCCCGGCTGGCGGTACGGACCTTGTCCCGCACCACGATCGTGCCGTCCGGCATGTGCATGATCGGCTTGACCGAGAGGGCGGTGCCGAGCAGCGCCTCGGCCGCGTTGATCCGGCCGCCCCGGCGGAGGAACTCCAGGGTGTCGACGTAGAAGAAGATGGTGGTCCGGTCGACGGCGTCGAGCGCCGCCCGGCGTACCCCGGACAGGTCCGCGCCCCCGGCGGCGGCCGCGGCGGCGGCGAGCACCGGGAAGCCCAGGCCCATGCCGGTGGAGCGGCTGTCGACCACGGTGACCCGGTCGTCGCCGACCTCGGCGGCGGCCAGCCGGGCCGCCTCCACGGTGCCGGAGAGCTCGGCGGAGAGGTGCACCGAGGCAACCCCGTCGGCGCCGGCGGCGAGCAGGTCCCGGTAGACCTGCGCGAACTGTTCCGGGGCCGGCCGGGAGGTGCTCACGGTGACCCGCCGGCCGCTGAGCACGCGGGTGGCGTCCTCCGGGAACGTCTCGACGCCTTCAAGGCCCTCCGCGCCGTTGAGCACGACGGTCAGCGGGACGACGGTGAGCCGGTGCGCGCGGACCAGCTCGGGTGGCAGGTAGGCGGTGGAGTCGGTGACGACCGCGACGGGCATGCCCGGCACGCTAGCCGATGTGACGGCGGCGCGCCGGGGCCGAACGGCTCAGACCGCGTCGGTGAGTGCGGGCTGGGTGATCAGCCCGACGTTGTGCGCCCGCAGGTGCCAGCCCGGGGAGGTCCGCCGCTGCACGCCGTCGTCGTGGCGCAGCTCGGTCCAGTGGCAGTTGGCCAGCGACCCGACGCTGCGCAGCACCGCGTGATCCCAGCCGAGCAGGTGCCCGACGCCCTGCCGGGCGCCGCCGCCGTGCGTGGCCACCACCACGGTGCCGCCGACGGCCAGGTCGGCCGCCTCCTGGAACGCGGCGCCGAGCCGCTTGCCCAGGTCGTCGAGGCTCTCGATGCCCGCGCCGGGGTCGGGGTCGCCGGCCCGCCAGCGGGCGTACTCGTCGGGGAAGCGCTCGGCGACCTCGGTGAGGGCGAGGCCCTGCCATTGGCCGAAGTGCCGTTCGCGCAGCCGGGCGTCGGAGCGGACCGGCAGCCCGGTCAGCGCGGCGAGCGCGGCGGCGGTGTCGGCGGCCCGGCGCAGGTCACTGGCGACGATGGCGTCCGGGCGCAGCGCGGCCAGCACCGGCGCGGCGACCCGGGCCTGCTCGCGGCCGAGGTCGTTGAGCGGCACGTCGGTCTGCCCCTGGACCCGGCCGGCGGCGTTCCAGTCGGTGTTGCCGTGCCGCCAGATGATCAGGCGGGTCATTCCGCGGCGGCGGTGCCGGCGGCCGAGTCGGCGAGGTCCCGGTCCACGAACGGGATCTGCGGGCAGTCCTTCCAGAGCCGGTCGAGGGCGTAGAACTCGCGCTCCTCGGTGTGCTGCACGTGGACCACGATGTCGACGTAGTCGAGCAGCACCCAGCGGCCGCCCCGCTCGCCCTCGCGGCGGACCGGCTTGGCCTTCTCCGGCAGCTCCAGCAGGCGCTCCTCGATGGCGTCGACGATGGCAAGCACCTGACGCTCGTTCGGAGCGGCGGCCAGCAGGAACGCGTCGGTGATCGCGAGCTGGTCGCCCACGTCGATGATGACGATGTCCTGCGCCTTCTTGTCGGCCGCGGCCTGGGCGGCGGCCATCGCCAGCTCGTGCGCGCGTTCGGAAACTGTCACCGTTCTCCTTCGATCAACCGTGCGACCCTCCAAGCCTCTCACACCCGTCGGGGCGACGACTTGTGAGTTCTGGTCGATTACGCGGACAAACGCCCACGTTCCGGGCGGAATCACCGCTGATACAGCCGCCGTTTGGCGATGTACTGCACCACACCGTCCGGTATCAGGTACCAGACCGGTTCGCCCCGGGCCACCCGGGCTCGGCAGTCGGTCGAGGAGATCGCCATCGCGGGCACCTGCACCAGGCTGACCGAGTCGGCGGGCAGGTGCTTGTCGGAGAGCTCGAAGCCGGGGCGGGTCACCCCGATGAAGTGGGCCAGTTCGAGGACCTCGTCCAGGTCCTTCCAGGAAAGGATGCGCTCCAGGGCGTCGGCGCCGGTGATGAAGAAGAGCTGCACCTTCGGGCCGTACTCGGCCTGGAGGTCGCGCAGGGTGTCGACGGTGTAGGTCGGGCCGCCCCGGTCGATGTCGACCCGGCTGACCTGGAAGCGGGGGTTGGAGGCGGTCGCGATCACCGTCATGAGGTAGCGGTCCTCGGCCGAGCTGACCGGTTCGTCCGCCTTCTGCCACGGCTGCCCGGTGGGGACGAACACCACCTCGTCCAGGCCGAACCGATCCGCCACCTCGCTGGCGGCCACCAGGTGCCCGTGGTGGATGGGGTCGAAGGTGCCGCCCATGATCCCGATCCGCCGGATGTCTTCCTCCACCCCGCGATCGTAGGCCGGGGCCCGCCGAGGGGCCGCTGGGGCCGCCGGGCCGTCCCAGGGACCGCACCGGGCAGGGGGGCTACGCCCCGCCCGGCGCGGTCACCGCGTCAGGCGCCCGCGGCGGCCACCGCCGTCCTGGCGACCAGGGCACGGCGCAGGTCGTCGTCCAGGTCGACGACCCGCCGGCGCAGCCCCGGCGTGAGGTCGTCGCGGGCCAGCAGCGCCGCGGCCAGTTCCCGGGTGGGCTGGGCCACGGCGTAGCGGGGGAAGGCCAGGGTGGCGACCCGGTCGGCCGTCCAGGGGGTACGCAGCCGCGCGGCGGCCGGCATGTCGGCGAAGTATCGCTCGACGTAGCCGGCGGTCAGCTCGGCCTGCTCGGGCTGCCAGAAACCCTCCGCCGTCGCCTCGACAAGGCGGTTGGAGAGTTCGGTGTTGCGGGTGACGATCTCCCAGGCGGCCCGCTTGGCGTCGGCGTCGGGCAGCGCGGCCCGACAGCTCGCGGCCCGCTCCGCCCCGGTGGCGCTGCGGTCGGCCGCTGCCTCGGCGGCGATCTCGGGCTCGCCGGCCGCGCCGAGCACCACCAGCCGGTGCAGCAGGGCCCAGCGCAGGTCGGCGTCGACCGCCAGCCCCTCCGGCACGCCCTCGCCGGCCAGCCAGCCGGCGAGCAGCCCGGTGTCGGTGGTGGCCTCGATCAGCCCGCGGGCCGCGGCGAGTTGCAGCGAGCCGGCGGCCGGGGCGCCGGCCAGCAGCGTGGCGCAGGCCCCGGCGATGCGGAGCAGGGCCGCGTCCCGGGCCAGCGGGTCCAGGTAGCGGTCGACCAGGTTGCGGCTGAGGCTGAGCACGTCCTCCGCGATGATCACCTCGGTCTCGGCCGGCAGCGCCGCCGCGATGAGCGAGACCACCGAGGTCACCGGCCGTTCGCCGTCGGTGGCCGCGTCCAGCGCCTCACCCCAGAGCAGTGCCCGGGCCAGCGGGTCGGCCAGCCCCGGGAGCACCATGGGCACCGCGTCCGCCGAGGCGGAGTCGAGCCGGATCTTGGCGAAGGTGAGGTCACCGGCGTTGGGCAGCAGCAGGCCGGTGGCCGGCTGCCCGACCAGCTCGGCCAGCACGGTGCGGCCCTGGTCGGCGGCCGGGTCGAGGTCGACCTCGAAGCGGTGCGCCGGGGCGTCGGGGGCGTGGCGGGCCACGCCGATGCGGTGCGGGCGCAGCACCGGGTACGCCTCCGGCGCGGTCTGCACCACCGCCGCCTCGGCCCACCGGCCGTCGGCGTCCACCGCGGTCTCCATCCGCAGCGTGTTGACCTGTGGGCGGCGCAGCCAGCGCTCGGCCCAGTCGGCCAGGTCCCGCCCGCCGGCGGCGCTGAGGCTCTCGAGCAGGTCGGCGAGGGTGGCGTTGCCGAAACGGTGCTTGGCGAAGTGGGCGTTCAGGCCGGCCAGGAAGGGCTCGTCGCCGACCCAGGCGACCAGCTGGCGCAGCACGCTGGCACCCTTGGCGTAGGAGATGCCGTCGAAGTTGAGCAGCGCCTGGGCGGCGTCGGCCACCTCCTCGGGGGCCACGGGGTGGGTGGAGGGGCGCTGGTCGGCCGCGTAGCCCCAGGCCTTGCGGCGCATGGCGAAAGTGGTCCACGCCCCGGTGAACCGGGTGGCCTCGGCGGTCACCCGGGTGCCCAGGTACTCCGCGAAGGACTCGTTCAGCCAGAGGTCGTCCCACCAGCGCATCGTGACCAGGTCGCCGAACCACATGTGCGCCATCTCGTGCGCGATGGTGGTGGCCCGCAGCTCCCGCTGCGTGTCGGTGACCGCCGAGCGGAAGATGTAGTCGTCGCGCAGGGTCACCAGGCCCGGGTTCTCCATGGCGCCGGCGTTGAACTCGGGGACGAACGCCTGGTCGTACTTGCCGAACGGGTAGCGCTCGGCGAAGAGCTGGTGGAACCGGTCGAGGCACTGCCGGGTGACGGTGAAGATCTCGTCGGCGTCGGCGTCCAGGTGGGCGGCCAGGGACTTCCGGCAGTAGACGGCGAGCGGGATGCCGTCGTGCTCGTCCTGCCGGACGTGCCAGGGGCCGGCGATCAGCGTGACGAAGTAGGTGGCCAGCGGCGCGGTCGGCGCGAACTCCCAGCGCCCCGGCGCCGGCCGGTCGGCGACCTGGCCGTTGGCGGCCACCGTCCACTCCGGCGGGGCGGTGACCGAGAGGGTCACCGGGGCCTTGAGGTCGGGCTGGTCGAACGCGGCGAAGATGCGCTGCACGTCGTCGAGAAAGGACATGGCGTAGAGGTAGGTCTCGCCGTCGGCCGGGTCGACGAAGCGGTGCATCCCCTCGCCGGTGTTGGAGTAGGCCATCTCGGCGCTGACCGTCAGCGTGTTGGTCGCGGCCAGCCCGGTCAGCGGCAGGCTGTTGTCGTGCAGCAGGGCCGGGTCGAGGTCCTGGTCGTTGAGGCGCACCCCGAGCAGTCGCAGGGGTTTGACCTCGGCGAAGGTCTCGGTGCCGGGGGTCGCCCGGAACCGGATGGTGACGGTCGAGCGGAACCGCTCGGCGTCGCCGGTCAGGTCGAGGTCCACCTGGTAGGACTCGACGGTAATCAACGCGCCACGCGCGGTCGCCTCTACACGGGTCAGGCTCGGCATCCGCTTATCCTGCCCGATGGGGTCCGAGCGGGCTCCCCCGTGGCGCGTGGCGATGGAGGAACAACGATGGGTCAGCACCCCAAGGGCGATTTCGACCTGTCTCGGGCGGTCTGGCAGCGGGCCGAGGGCGACACGTCCGACAGCGCGGTCGAGGTGGCCTTCGTCGGCGACCTGATCGGGATGCGCAACTCGGCCGAGCCGGACGGCCCGGTGCTGGTCTTCACCCAGGACGAGTGGGACGCCTTCGTGGCGGGCGCCCAGGACGGCGAGTTCGACCTGGACTGAGCCGGGGCGGTCAGTCACCGTCGCCCCAGCCGAGCCCGCCCGGACCGGGCGCGTGGTGGAAGCCCGGGTGGCCGGCCACGTCCGCGCAGCGCTCGCCGTCGGGGCCGACCGCCCCGCAGAAGAGCCGCTCCGCGCGGTGCCAGGCGTCGGCCGGGGAGAGCGCCGCCGCGCCGAGCGCCAGCTCCGGGCGGAGCAGGCCGAGCGCCTCGGCGTAGGCGACGGCCAGCTCGCGCGCGGTGGCCGGGTCGGCGGCCTCGAAGCCGAGGTGCACGGTGAAGTGCCGGGGCGGCCGGGCCGCGGCGCGCCGGGCCGGCGCGATCAGTGGCTCCTCCCGGTCGCCGCGCCGCAGCCCGGCCACCGCCCGCCGGTGCCGCCAGTGTGCCGGCCTGTTGTCCCGCATCCGTCCTCCCCGTCGCCGACGGCCGCCCCGCCGGAGTCGCACCGGCGGGCGGGACCGGCCGCCGCCGGCCCCGCCCCGAACACAACCAGCTTCTCCGCGCCCTGGGAGGGGCCAGCTTCCGCGCTCGACGCCGGCCCCTCCCCCCCCGGCGCGCCGGCTCCGCATGCGCGCGGGACGAGCGGGAGTGGCGCGGGTGCGCCGGCGGCGCGGGCGCGCGGAGCCGGGCCGGAGGATTCGCCTGCGCCGGCCCGGGTAGGTAGCGCAGCGACCGTGCAGGGTCGCCGAGCCGCGTCAGGAGCAGCAGATGAGCACCATCCCCAGCGACCGCAGCCCGGAGAGCACGCTGGCGTTCCTCCGCGAGGGCTACCGATTCGTCGGCGCGCGCTGCGCCCGCCTCGGCACCGACATCTTCCAGACCCGGCTGCTGCTGGAACCGACCATCTGCCTGCGCGGCCGCCCGGCCGCCGAGCTGTTCTACGACACCGAGCGCTTCGTCCGGCGCGGCGCCATGCCGATGCGCGGGCAGCGCACCCTGACGGGGGTCGGCGGCGTCCAGGGCCTCGACGGCACGGCGCACCGGACCCGCAAGGCGATGTTCATGTCGATCATGACGCCGGCGGCGATCCGCCACCTCGGGCAGCTCTTCGAGGACGAGTGGCGGGCCCGGATCCCGGCCTGGGCCGAGGCGGGGCCGGTGGTGCTCTACGACGAGGTGGCCCGGATGCTGACCCGGGCGATCTGGGCCTGGTCCGGAGTGCCGCTGGCGGACTCCGACGTGCCCCGCCGGACCGCCGAGATGCACGCGATGATCGAGGGGCCGGCCTCGGTCGGGCCCCGGTACTGGCGGGGCCTGGTCGGCCGCCGCCGCGCCGAGCGGTGGGCCGGCGACCTGGTCGAGCGGGTGCGCTCCGGCGCGCTGCCCGCGCCCGAGGGCAGCGCGCTGCGGGTCATCGCCGCGCACCGGGACGAGCGGGGGAACCTGCTGCCCCGCCGGATCGCCGCGGTGGAACTGCTCAACGTGCTCCGCCCGACGGTCGCCGTGGACCGGTTCGTGGTCTTCGCCGCGCTGGCGCTGCACGACCACCCGCACTGGCGGGACCGGGTCCGCGGCGACGACGCGGCCGCCGAGAGCTTCGTGCAGGAGGTACGGCGCTACTACCCCCTCTTCCCGGTCGCCGCGGCCCGGGTCCGACGCTCGTTCGAGTGGCAGGGGTACGCCTTCCCGCAGGGCCGGCGGGTGCTGCTCGACCTCTACGGCACCAACCACCACCCGCAGCTCTGGCCGGAGCCGGAGCGGTTCCGGCCGGAGCGGTTCGAGGGCTGGCGGGGTGACCCGTTCGGGCTGGTCCCGCAGGGCGGCGGAGACCACTTCACCGGTCACCGCTGCCCCGGCGAGTGGCTCACCATCGAGCTGCTGAAACGGGCGGTCGGCAACCTCACCGGGTCGATGAGCTACCGGGTGCCGCCGCAGGACCTGGCCCTGGACCTCGGCCGGATGCCCGCGCTGCCGCCCAGCGGCCTCGTCATCGACGGGGTACGCCGAACCGCGTGATCACCGCGCCACCGCGAACCGCAGGTCGGTGATCTGCCCCGAGTCGTCGCAGCGGGTCTTGCGGAGCGCCACCGGGCCGAGGTCGGGGCTGTCGAAAAGGCGTACGCCACCGCCGAGCAGCACCGGCACGAGGTGCACGACCAGCTCGTCGAGGAGCCCGGCCCGGATGCACTGCCGCGCCACGTCCGCTCCGAACACGCCCACGTCCCGGTCGCCGGCCGCTTTTCGGGCGAGGTCGGCGGCCTTCCCGACGTCACCGGAGAGGAACGTGACCCCCTTGAGGGGTTCGGCCGGCCGGTTGGTCAGCACGAAGACCGGCCCGGACCAGGCCCCGCCGTAGATCGCACGGGCCCCCGCGCCGGGCCGGTTGCCCAGCTCCAAGCCGCGCCGGCCGGAGAGGATCGCGCCGGTGCGGTGCATGGTCTCCGCACCGAGCGGGCCGGCGGAGCCGAAGCCGAACATCCATTCCACCGAGTCGTCCGGCGGGGCGATGAACCCGTCCAGCGACATGGTGACGTGCCAGATCATCCGCGCCATCGCGCCTCCTCGCGCCGCCCGCCCACACCGGACGGGGCCGGCGCCAGTCTCACCCGGGGGTGCGACAGGCGGTCACTCCGCGACCACGAGCGCCTGCCGGGCGGCCTGCTTCATCCGGGTGCGCAGCCACTTGAGCTGGGTCCCCGCCGGCCACCACCACGGCGACCGCGCTGCCGCCGAAGGCCCGCGCGGCGGGCCGGGACGGCGTCTCATCGATCTCGGCGGGCATACGGATGCTGTACCCCGCCCCGGGATTTCGAATCGACGCGCGTCCCGGTGCTCCCGCGCCCGGTCAGGCCGCCTGCGGGTGCAGCACGGTCCGCAGGCAGCCCTCCTCCTTCTTCTGGAAGATCTCGTAGCCCCGGGCCCCCTGTTCGAGGGACATCGGGTGGGTGGCCAGGTAGCCCGGGTCGATCTCGCCGATCGCGATCCGGTCCAGCAGCATCGGGATGTAGCGCTGGGCGTGCATCTGCCCCATCCGCAGCACCAGCGCCTTGTTCATGGCCGCGCCGAGCGGGAACTTGTCGACCAGGCCGCCGTACACCCCGACGATGCTCACCGTGCCGCCCTTGCGGCACGCCATGATCGCCTGCCGGACCGAGGTCGGCCGGTCGGTCTGCAGCCGGGCCGTCTGCTTCGCGACGTCGTACGCGTAGGTCGGCCCGACGTCGTGCGACTCCATGCCGACCGCCTCGATGCAGGCGTCCGGCCCGCGCCCGGCGGTCAGCTCGCGCAGCGCCTCCAGCACGTCGGTCTCCGCGTAGTTGATCGTCTCCACGCCCAGTCGCTGGGTGGCGGTGGCCAGCCGTTCCGGCAGCCGGTCGATGACGATGACCCGCTCGGCACCGAGGATCTGCGCGGACCGGGCCGCCATCTGCCCCACCCCGCCGGCGCCCCAGACGGCGACCACCTCGCCGCCCTTGAGGCCGCAGAAGTCGGCCGCCATCCAGCCGGTCGGCATGGCGTCGGCGGCGAACACCACCGAGTCGTCCGGCACCCCGTCCGGCACGGTGAACGCGCCGACGTCGCCGAAGGGCACCCGGATGTACTCGGCGTGGCTGCCGGAGTAGCCGCCGGCCGCGTGCGAGTAGCCGAGGATGCCGGCCGGCGAGTGGCCCCAGAGCTTCTCGGTGAAGACCGGCTGCGGGTTGGAGTTGTCGCAGAGCGAGTACTGCTCGGTGCGGCAGTACCAGCAGCCGCCGCAGGCCACCACCGAGCCGACCACCACCCGGTCCCCGACCTTGATCCGCTGCACGTCGGGGCCGGTCTCCACCACCTCGCCCATGAACTCGTGGCCGAGGATGTCCCCCTCCCGCATCGCCGGCAGGTACCCGTTGATCAGGTGCAGGTCGGAGCCGCAGACGCTGCTGGCCCGCACCTTGACGATGATGTCGCCGGCCGCGCGGATGGTCGGCTCCGGCACGTCGCGCACGGCCAGCCGGCCGACGCCCTCCCAGCACAGCGCCCTCACGGCCGGCCTCCCGCCATCAGCTTCTCCCGGATCCGGTCGGTCGCCTCCTCCTGCTTCGGGCTGCGCCCCGATGGGTCGTGCCGGGTGTCCAGCACCTGGCCGGTCTCGATCAGCGACTTGATCCGGCGCAGGGCGCTGCGCAGCGCGAGGTCCGGGTCGTCCCCGCCGGCCAGGCCGAGCGCCCGGCGGATCGGGCCGGACCGCCAGCGCAGGTCGGCGCGGATCTCGGTGCCCCGGTCCTGCGGTGCGGGCGCCAGCACGACCCGTCCCTGCTGCGCCACCGGTCCCTCGGTGACCCGCCAGCTCAGCCGGCCCGGGCCGTCGACGGTGATCTCGGCCCGCCACTCGGTGCCGCCGCCGGCCGGGTCGCTCGCCACGCAGCGCCACCGGTTGTCGTCGAGCTGCTCGAGTGTCGCCCACTCGGCGAGCCCCCGGTCCAGCCGTGCCCGGTCGGTCCAGAAGCCGATCACCGCCTCCATGGGCCGGTCCACCGTGATCCCCCGGTGGACGACGTACCAGCCGTCCGCCCGGTCGGGTTGGTGCCGGCGCCGGCGCCGGGCCACCACCCGGCCGATCCCGAGCGCGGTGACCGTGGCGGCGCCGGCCAGCGCCCATCTCCTCGCGTTGCTGCTCATCACGTCTCCTCCACCGGGGCGCCTCGGACCGCCCGCATCCCGGAGCGCTACCCGGCGCGGCGGCATCGAAACGGCAAAACGGTTTGATCGCCCAAATTTCGGGCACGCTGCCGGCCACCCTGCCAGACCGGAGAGGGGCATGCGTGGCCTTTGACCCGAGCGAGCACGGCCCGCACCTGCCGGCCGGCCGCCACCGCGGGGCGTTCGCCCGCCCCGACGCCGGCGCAGCGTCCACGCCGGACCGCCTCCCGCTGGCGTACGTCCTGCCGCTGCGCGCGACCGGCGACACCGGCCTCGCCGAGCTGACCGGCTACCTGCGCGAGCTGAGCCGCTGGGTGGACGTGATCGTGGTCGACGGCTCGCCACCGGAGCCGTTCGCCCGGCACGCCGCCGCCTGGCGGGGGCTGGTCCGGCACGCCCCGCCCGATCCCGCGCTGCGCGGGTGCAACGGCACGGCGCTCGGCGTGCTGACCGGGGTCGCGCTGGCCCGCCACGAGCACGTCGTGATCGCCGACGACGACGTCCGGTACGACCTCGCGGGGCTGCGCGCCGTGCACGGGCTGCTCGACCGGGTGGACCTGGTCCGGCCGCAGCACCACTTCGACCCGCTGCCCTGGCCCGCCTGGCGGGACACCGGCCGGACACTGCTGCACCGGGCGCTCGGCGGGGACCGGCCGGGCACCCTCGCGGTGCGCCGCAGCACCTTCCTGGCCATGGGCGGCTACGACCCGGACGTGCTCCTCGCGCACCTGGAGCTGGTCCGGACGGTCCGCGCGTACGGCGGCGTCACGGCCACCCCCGCCTGGCTGTACGTGCGCCGGCTACCGCCGACGGCCGCGCGGGCGCGCCGGCAGTGGGCGTACGACGAGCTGGCCCGGCCGCGGCCGCTGCTGGCCGCGCTGGCGGTGCTGCCGGCCGCGGCGGCCGCGCTCGCCGCCCGCCGGCCGGGCCTGCTGCTACGGGCCGGGGTGGCGACGGTGGCCGTGGCCGAGCTGGGCCGGCGACGGGCCGGCGGGGCCCGGGTCTTCCCGGCGCACACCGCACTCGCGGCACCGGTCTGGCTGCTGGAACGCGGGGTCCGCGCCTGGCTCGCCGCGGGCCGGCGGCTGCGCGGCGGGAGGCCCGACGCGGAGGCCCACCCGGTCGCGCACTCCACCCGAACGCTGCGCCGGCGGCTCGCCGAGCGCCGCCCCGACGACCTGGTGCTCTGGGTGGAGACCGGCGCCGCGCCGGCCCCGGCACCGGTGGAGCGGCTGGCGCGCTGAGCCGACGCCCCGCACGCGAACAGCTCGCGGCCACTCCCCGGCGTGCTGCCGGAAGTGGCCGCGAGCTGCGGCGTACGGGTGTCCCGGTCAGTACCGCACCTGGTCGCGGGACTGCTGCGCGGTGTCCTTGACGTCCTGCGCGGCGGACTTCGTGTCGTCCTTGACCGCGTGCACGGCGTCCTGCGCGGTGGCCTTCACCGACTCGGTGGCGTGCTGCGCCGGCTCGCGCAGCTCCTCCTTCAGCTCGCCGGCGACCTCGCTCAGCTTCTCCTTCACCACACCGCCGTGCTCGGCGGCCTTCTCCTTGACCTGCGCGGCGACCTGCTGCTCGCGGCGCGTGGCCGGGATCAGCGAGGAGACCAGCATGCCGACGCCGAAGGCGATCACGCCGGCGGCGATCGGGTTGCCCTCGGACTTCTCCCGCAGCACCTGCGGCGCCCGGTGGGCGGCGTCGCCGACGGTCGAGGCGGCGGCGTGCGCCTTGTCGCCGACCGTGGACGCCGCCGAGGAGGCGTGGTCGCCCACCGAGTTGGCGGCGTGACCGGTGCTGTGGCCGAGGTCCGATGCGGTTCCCATCACCTTGTCCTTCACGTTCGTCAGCGCGCTGCGGACGCGCTGCTTGCGGTCGTCGACGATGCGGCTCGGGCTGACCTTGTACGCCAGGGCGTCCACGTCCGAGCTCAGGTTGGTGCGAGTGGCTTCGATCTCCCGGCGGATCTGGTCGGGATCGGTGCTCATCGGGTGACTCCCTCCGGGTGCGGCTTGAGCGCGTCGGGGATGCGCTGCACGCTGTCGTTGGTCTGCTTGAGGCCGCGGATCCGCTCGGCGTTCTTCTTGGCCATCGAGTAGAGGACCGCGGCGATCACGGCCCAGATCACGGCCACGATCAGCGCGGCCAGGCCCGAATCCATCACGTTGTCCAGGAACTGCCACAGCGCGATGGAGACGAAGAGCGCCACCATGTAGCCACCGAAGCCGGCGCCGCCGAAGAGGCCGGCGGCCTTGCCCGCCTTTTTCCCCTCCTGGCGGATCTCGGCCTTGGCCAGCTCGACCTCCTGGCGCATCAGCGTGGAGAGGTCCGTGGTGACCTGACGCATCAGCTCGCCGATGGAGCTGCCCCGGACCTCGTCCGCGGTGTGCGGCGCGCCCGCCGCCTGGTAGCCGGAGTCCAGTCCGGACCCCTGCGTCGGCATGCTCATGCCGTCGCCTCCCTTCTGCCGTTCAGGCCGGTCACGGACGGTTGACGCCGCTCGACGGCACGCCCGGCAGGGGGTCGGTCCGGCTCGGCGGGGGCAGCGGCTGCCCGGTGCCACCCTCCGGGTCGGCCCAGGTGTTCGGGGCGCCGCCGCCCGGGTAGGTCGCGCCCGGCGCGGAGTAGCCCGGGTCCGGCTCGGCGTACGTGCCGGGGGTCGGGTCGAGGTAGCCGCCCGGCGGCACCTGCTCCGGCACCGCCCGCGAGGTCGGGATGACCGCGGTCCGGTCCGGGTCGTACGACGACCGGACGCCGTCGGCGCCGTCGCCGACCGCCGCGATGTTCCGGGTCAGCCGGCCGGCGACCACGCCGAGCAGGGCGGCGCCGACCAGGAAGGTGCCCGGGTTGCGGCGGGCGTAGCTCTTCACCTCGTTGAGCAGGTCGCCCGGCTCGCGCTGCTCCAGCCAGCCGGCCACGCCGTGCACCCGGTCGGCGGCCTGGTGGGCCAGTTCGGTGACCGGACCGCCGCTGCCGCCGTTCTGCGCCATCGAGCGCACTTCCTCGGCCAGCGACCGCAGCCCGCTCGCCGCGCGCTGCTGCTGCTGGCTGGTCTGGGCGGTGACCTGGTTGCGGGCCTCGCCGTAGAGGTTGCGGGCCTGGCGCTTGGCCTCGCCGACGACCTCCTGGCCCTGTTCCTTGGCGGTCTGGGCGACCGTGCCGCCCGCGTTGGCGGCCTCGTTGCCGACCTGGCGGGCCTGGTCACGGACCCCGCCGCCGTTGGTCGACTCGGACGTGCCGGACGTGGATGAGAGATCGTAAGTCATGATGTCCCTTCCGCTCGGAGTTCGTAGCGGTTGTGCTCGGGGGATCACGCCGACGTTGCTGTCGGCGTGTCGAATTCCCTACCCCCCGTCGCCGGGTCCATGCCTGATTCGTCATTTCTCTGCGGAAGCGGCCCGTGCCGGTCACACAATGGAGGGTCTGCCCGCCCGGGCGGCGGGAAGCTCCACGGAGGTGACAGCGATGGCACGTGACGTGCGCGGACGCGCCGGGGCCCGGCCCCGGCCGCCGATCCAGAAGGTCGCCCTCGCCGTGTCCGCCGTCTTCGTGCTGATCGGTGTGCTCGGCTTCGTCCCCGGCTTCACCACCCACTACGGCGACCTGCGGTTCGCCGGCCACCACTCCGAGGCGAAGCTCATCGGCCTGTTCCAGGTGTCGATCCTGCACAACCTGCTGCACCTGCTCTTCGGCCTGGTCGGCCTGGTGCTGGCCCGCCGGATCGCCGGGGCACGGCTGTTCCTGGCCGGTGGCGGCGCGGCCTACCTGGGCCTCTGGCTCTACGGCTTCGGCATCGACCGGAAGACCGCGGCGAACTTCGTGCCGTTCAACGACGCCGACAACTGGCTGCACCTCTTCCTCGGCTTCGGCATGCTCGCCCTGGGCCTGCTGCTCAACAACGAGGTGGGCACCGGCGGGCGGCCGGACACCCCCTTCGACCGGCCCTGACCGGCCCGGTCACCCGATCGGGCGGGGTCGGCCGCGACACACCGGCACGGCGTTTGCCCGATCAGCGCCGGGGGCACCAGGACCACCACGGGGAGTGACCCCGGCGGGACGAGGAGGTCCGGCGATGCCACGGTGGTTGCGCGACAACGCGCTCTCGGTCGCCATGCTCGGCGCGTTCGTGGTCTTCCTGTTGTTGCAGAGCGTGTTCGGCTGGCAGGTGCACAACGAGGAGCTGGCGGAGTACGGCGCCGCGCCGCTGAGCTGGTGGACGTACCTGGGCACCGGGCACTTCGCCGAGGCGGTCTTCGAGAACTGGGAGTCGGAGTTCCTCCAGATGGGCGGCTACGTGCTGCTCACCGCGTACCTGGTGCAGAGGGGCTCGGCCGAGTCGAAGCCCGAGGGCCAGACGGACCGGCCCGAGGACGACCCCCGGCACGGCACCCCGGACTCCCCCTGGCCGGTGCGGGCCAGCGGCCTGCCGCTGGTGATCTACCGGAACAGCCTCTCCATCGCGCTGTTCATGATCTTCGCGGGCTCGTTCCTCGGGCACCTGTTCGGCGGCGTGGCCGCCTACAACGAGGAGCAGGCGCTGCAGAGCGGGGCCGCACCGATCAGCGCCTGGCAGTTCCTGGGCACCAGCGACTTCTGGTTCCAGTCGATGCAGAACTGGCAGAGCGAGTTCCTCGCCGTGGGCGTGCTCATCCTGCTCAGCATCGTGCTGCGGCAGCACGCCAGCCCCGAGTCCAAGCCGGTCACCGCGGCGCACGCCGAGACCGGGGCGTAGCGGTCCGCTCAGGCGGCGACCGGCAGGCGCTTGGCGAAGCAGACGCTGTACGGGTTGTCCACGTACTCGCCGTACACCGGGATGGGCTGGTAGCCGCAGGACCGGTAGAGCCCGATGGCGGCCGGCAGGTAGGCGCCGGTCTCCAGGCAGACCCTGGTGTGCCCCTGCCGGAACGCCAGCTCCTCCAGGGCGGCCAGCAGCTGCCGGGCGATCCCCCGCCCCCGGTACGCCGGCCGGACGTACATCCGCTTCAGCTCGCCGGTGTCGGCGTCGAGGGCCTGGAGGCCACCGCAGGCGACCGCCCGACCGCCCTCGACCACCGCCAGGTAGCGGATGTCGTCGTGGGTGATCGTCGCCTGCCCGTCCAGGCCGCCGTCGGCCTCGCGCAGCTCGCGCTGCTGGGCGGTGACCAGGGCGGCGATCTCGGGATCGGTGGCGGGACGGGATTCGATCAGCATCCCGTCACGGTAGGTCGGCCGGATTTCACGGAGGTTTCCGGCCAACGTCCCGAACACGGACGGAGCGGAACTACTCCCAGTCCTCGTCGTCGGCGTCGTCCTGCGGGGCGGCCGCCTCCATCTCGTCCGCCGGACGCACCCGGCGCGCCTTGCGGGCGGCCAGCCGCTCGGCGGCGGAGGCGCGGGTCGACTTGTCCTCCAGCCGGACGTCGGTGCCCCGGTTGCCGGGGACGAAGTCGACCCCGGCGTAGAGGGTGGGCTGCCAGTCGAACTCCCGGTCGCCGATCCGGACCAGGTCGCCCGCCTGGGCGCCGGCCTTGGCCAGCTTCTCCTCCACGCCGAGTCGGGCCAGCCGGTCGGCCAGGTAGCCCACCGCCTCGTCGTTGTCGAAGTTCGTCTGCTTGACCCAGCGCTCCGGCCGGTTGCCCCGGACGGTGAAGGAGCCGTCCTCCTCCGCCTCGATGGTGAAGCCGGCGTCGTCGACCGCCTTCGGGCGGATCACGATTCGCGTCGGCTCGGCCGGCGGCGCGGCCCGGCGGGCCTGGTCGACCAGCTCGGCCATCGCGTACGTCAGCTCTCGCAGCCCCTCGCGGGTGGCGGTGGAGACGTCGAACACCCGGAAGCCGCGGGCCTCCAGGTCGGGCCGGACGATGTCGGCGAGATCCCGCCCGTCCGGCACGTCGATCTTGTTGAGCGCGACCAGCCGGGGGCGCTCGGCCAAGCCCCCGTACTGGGTCAGCTCGGACTCGATGGCGTCGATGTCGGCGAGCGGGTCCCGGCCCGGCTCCAGCGTCGCCGTGTCGACCACGTGCACCAGCACGGCGCAGCGCTCGACGTGGCGGAGGAATTCCAGGCCCAGCCCCCGGCCGGTGGCCGCGCCCGGGATCAGCCCCGGCACGTCGGCGACCGTGAAGGTGTGGTTGTCCACCCGGACGACGCCCAGGTTGGGCACGAGCGTGGTGAACGGGTAGTCGGCGATCTTCGGCTTGGCGGCGGAGATCACCGAGATCAGCGAGGACTTCCCGGCGGAGGGGAAGCCCACCAGGCCGACGTCGGCGACGCTCTTGAGCTCCAGCACGACGTCGAGCCGGTCGCCGGGCTCGCCCAGCTCGGCGAAGCCGGGGGCCTTGCGCCGGGCGTTCGCCAGCGAGGCGTTGCCCCGGCCACCGCGCCCGCCCCGGGCCGCCTCGAAGGTGGTGCCCGCGCCGACCAGGTCGGCCAGCACCTCACCGTCGAGGGTCTGCACCACGGTGCCGTTCGGCACCTTGATGATCAGGTCGTGGCCGTTGGCGCCGTCCCGGTTCGAGCCGGCACCGCCCTTGCCGTTCTCGGCCTTCATGTGCGGGCGGAAGTGGAAGTCGAGCAGCGTGGTCACCTGCGGGTCGACGACCAGCGAGACGCTGCCGCCGTGCCCACCGTTGCCGCCGTCGGGGCCACCGAACGGCTTGAACTTCTCCCGGTGGATGGAGACACAGCCGTGCCCGCCGTCGCCGGCCTGCATGTGCAGGACGACCCGGTCAACGAACGTCGTCACGACGCAATCCTTCCAGCGGGGCACGCCCCCGCGCGAGAAAAGACGAAGCGGGCCGGGACACGAGGTCCGCGGCCCGCTTCGCCGGAAAATTACTGCTGCGGCACGATGCTGACGGTCTTGCGACCGCGCTTGGTGCCGAACTGGACCGAGCCGGCGGCCAGCGCGAACAGCGTGTCGTCGCCGCCACGGCCGACCAGGTCACCGGGGTGGAACTTGGTGCCACGCTGACGGATGAGGATCTCACCCGCGCTGACGACCTGACCACCGAAGCGCTTCACGCCGAGCCGCTGGGCCGCGGAATCGCGACCGTTACGCGAGCTGGACGCACCCTTTTTGTGAGCCATTGGAGGACGACCTACTTCCCGCTGGAGATGCCGGTCACCTTGACCTGGGTCAGCGGCTGGCGGTGACCCTGGCGCTTGTGGTAGCCGGTCTTGTTCTTGAACTTGTGGATCCGGATCTTCGGGCCCTTGGTGTGCGCGGCGATCTCGCCGGACACCGCGACCTTGGCAAGCTTCGTCGCGTCGGTCACCAGGTCGTCACCGTCGACGAGGAGCACCGCGGTGAGCTTCACCGCGTCGCCGGGGGCACCGGCGAGCTTCTCGACCTCGATCACGTCGCCCTCGGCGACCTTGTACTGCTTGCCGCCGGTCTTGACGATCGCGTACATCGGAGGCGGACTCCCTGTCGTTGAGGCTGCTAGCGTCTTTTACCCACCGTTACCGGTCGGTCGTTCCCACGGCGTCTCGCCGGGAGCCGTGACACCGGCAGCGCGGGCACGCGGGAACTCGGCACACCAAAGTGCGCCGCAGGCAAGCGTACGCCATACCCGGCCCGCCACCCAAACCGGGCCGCCGATCAGGCCCGACAGCGCTCGTCGAGCCGCCCCTGGAGCCGGTCGGCCAGCTTCAGCACGTACGTCTGCACCGCGGCGGAGCCGGCCTGCTCCGCCCGCGCGCAGACGCGCGTGTCGCCGGTGGCGGTCGGGGCGGGGGTGGCCGCAGTGGGAGGTGGGGCCGGCGGGGGTCGACGGACACGGCAGGGCCCCTGCCCCGGACTCTGTTGCCGGTGCAGGGGCCCCTGCCAAACGTCGTGCAGGTCAGCGGCTCACGGCCGGGTACGCCGCCGGGCGCCGCCGCGCCGGGACCGCCGGCGGGCGGTGCCGGTCTCGGCGCCCTCCTCGTCCCCCTCGCCGAGGGCGTCCGGGTCGTCCGCGGCGGCCAGCCGGGCCGAGTCGCCCTGCTGGCTGTCCGCGACCGCCGGGGCCGCCGCCGTCTCCGCCTCGTAGCGGGACAGGTCGTAGCCCTGGGTGTCGTAGTAGTCGTCCTGGCTGTCGACCACCTCGGCGACGACCTTCTCCGGCGCGGCCGGGGTCGGCTGCTCGGCGGCCTCCGCGGCGGGCTTCTCCGGGGCGGCCTTGCGGCCCCGGCGCCGGCCCTTCTCCTCGGTGGCGGGGGTGGTGACGGCCGAGGCGACCGCCTTGACCTTCTCCCCCGCGCCACCGCCACGCGGCTTCTCCGGCACCGGCTCGGTGTGGATGATGACGCCCCGGCCCTTGCAGCACTCGCAGGTCTCGCTGAACGCCTCCAGCAGGCCCGCGCCGATCCGCTTGCGGGTCATCTGCACCAGGCCGAGCGACGTGATCTCGGTGACCTGGTGCTTGGTGCGGTCCCGGCCCAGGCACTCGGTGAGCCGGCGCAGCACCAGCTCCCGGTTCGACTCCAGCACCATGTCGATGAAGTCGATCACCACGATGCCGCCGAGGTCGCGCAGCCGGAGCTGGCGCACGATCTCCTCGGCCGCCTCCAGGTTGTTCCGGGTGACCGTCTCCTCGAGGTTGCCCCCGGAGCCGGTGTACTTGCCGGTGTTGACGTCGATGACGGTCATCGCCTCGGTCCGGTCGATGACCAACGAGCCGCCCGAGGGGAGGAAGACCTTCCGGTCCAGCCCCTTGAGGATCTGCTCGTCGATCCGGTATTCGGCGAAGACGTCGGTGGTGCCGGCGTGCCGGCGCAGCCGGGCCACGAGGTCCGGCGAGACGTGCGACAGGTAGGACTCCACCAGGTCGTACGCCGACTCGCCCTCGATGACCAGCTCGCGGAAGTCCTCGTTGAACAGGTCCCGCACCACCCGGATGACCAGGTCGGGCTCCTCGTAGAGCAGCACCGGGGCGCCACCCTCGGCCGCCTTGGCCTGGATCTCCTCCCACTGCGCCTGGAGCCGCTTGACGTCCCGGGCCAACTCGTCCTCGCTGGCGCCCTCGGCGGCGGTCCGGACGATCACCCCGGCGCCGTCCGGCACCAGCTTCTTGAGGATGTCCCGCAGCCGCTTCCGCTCGGTGTCCGGCAGCTTGCGGCTGATGCCGGAGGCGTTGCCGTGCGGCACGTAGACCAGGTGCCGGCCGGAGAGCGCGATGTGGCTCGTGAGCCGGGCGCCCTTGTGCCCGATCGGGTCCTTGGTGACCTGCACCAGCACCGAGTCGCCGGACCGGAGCGCCTGCTCGATCGAGCGGGCCCGGCCCTCCAGGCCGGTGGTGTCCCAGTTGACCTCGCCGGCGTAGAGCACGGCGTTGCGGCCGCGCCCGATGTCGACGAAGGCCGCCTCCATGCTGGGCAGGACGTTCTGCACCTTGCCCAGGTAGACGTTGCCGGCCATGGTGCCGGACGAGTTGCGGGTCACGTAGTGCTCGACCAGCACGCCGTCCTCGAGGACCGCGATCTGGGTCCGGTCGCCCCGCTGGCGGACGGCCATCACCCGGTCGACCGCCTCCCGGCGGGCCAGGAACTCCGACTCGCTGAGGATCGGCGGGCGGGTACGCCGCTGCTCGCGACCGTCCCGGCGGCGCTGCCGCTTGGCCTCCAGCCGGGTCGAGCCGGAGACGCCCTGTACCTCGTCGACGGCCTTGCGCGGCTCGCGGATCTTGACGACGGTGGGCACGCCGTCCTCGGCGGCGGTCTCCGCCTCGCCCGCGCCCCGACGGCGGCGCCGACGGCGGCGACGGGTCATCCCCTCGCCCTCGGCCTCCTCCTCGTCCTCGACCTCCGCGGCCTCGGCCTCGGCGGACTCGGCCCGGACGGCCTCCTCGGCCTCCTCGTCCTCCGCCTCCTCGACGCCCCGACCGCGGCCGCGGCCCCGGCGGCCGCGACGACGACGGCGACGGATGGCCGCCTCGTCCTCGTCCTCCTCCGCCTCGGCGATCTCCTCGGCCTCGACGGTCGGCTCCTCCTCGACCTCGACCTCGACCTCGGCCGGCTCGGCCTCGCGGCGGCCGCGCCGGCGGCGCCGGCCGGTCTCCGCCGGCTCCTCGACCGGCTCCTCGGCGACCGGGTAGGTGACCCGGACGACCGGGGCCTCCTCGGGCTGGGGAGGCATGAACAGGACGGTCGGCGCGGACAGTGCGGCCCGGCGGCGACGGGTGGTCGGCGCGGGCTCCTCGGCCGGCTCCTCGGTCGGGCCCGGCACGGCCGCGCCCGGCGACACCTCACCGGTCCGGTCCTCCGGACCGCCGGCACGGGCCAGGCTCGCCTGGTCGTCCGGGGTCGGCTCGTCCTCGGCGTCCTCGCCGACCGCGTCCTCGGGCGCACGCTCGGCGGGCGCCGGGGCGGCCGGCGGCTCGACGTCGGCCTGCGGCTCGGCGACCGCGTGCGGCTCGACCCCCGGACCGGCGGCCTCGGCGGGCGCCTCGGTCGGCGACTCGTCCGCGGCGGCCTCGACGGGCGGCGGGGTGGTCTTGCGGCGGCGGGTACGGGTCACCTTGACCGGCGGCACCACCTCGTCGGAGGCGGCCTCCACCCCGGCCGCGGCCACCGGCTCCTCGGCCGCCTTGGCGGGGGTCGCCTTGCGCCGCCGCCGGGTCTTCGGCGCGGCCTCCAACTCCCCGGCGACCGGGGCGAACACCTCGGCCTGCGGCGACTCGCCGGTGCCGGTCGCCGCGGTCGGCGCCTCGACCGGCGCGTCGATCTGCTCCGGCTGGTTCAGCGGCGCGGCCTTGCGGCGGCTGGCCCGCTTGCGGGCCGGCGGCTTGGTCTCGGCGGTGCTGTCGGTGCTGCTGCTGGCGGTCGCCTCGGCCGGCTCTGCGCCGGTCCGTTCGCCGCCCTCGGGCTCGTTCTCGAGCATGGACGTTCTCCAGTTCTGGCTTCCCCGGGCGCGGGTGAGCGCTGCCACGCAGGGTCGCCGCAAAAGGTGTTTCCGCCGGGCGCGCAGGTGCGCGACCGCCGAAGTCTGCCTGCCAGAACGCTGACCGTCGGTCAGCGCTCTCCGATGGCTGCCCCGTCGCGATCCGCGTCCAACGGATCCACGATCTCGCCCTGCGCGGTCAGCGTGCCCTGCGCCAGCCGGATCACCCTCGGGGAGACCGGCGGCTCCAGGTCGGCCACCACGCGGAGGCCGGAAAGGACGTCATCGGGTCGTACGGAGGGGGTGACCTGCCGCACGACCAGTTCGAGTATCGCACACGGTACGGCCGTCGCCCCGGAAGGCGTCTGGGACGGCGGCAGCGCATCGATGGCGATGACCGCGGCGCGGGCGTCGAAGGTGCGCCGCCCCTGCTTGGTCATCCGCTCGACCTGGATCTCCCCGGCGGCCGTGAACGCGCTCACCGCCCGCTCCAGCGTGGCGGGGTCGACCTCGGGCAGCTCGATCCGCCACCGGGACGCCTCGATCCGGTCGGCCAGGCTGCCGCCGGTGGCCTCCACCGCGTCCAGCACGTCGAGCCCGGGCGACAGGGCGGCGTCCAGGGCCGCCCGCAGCTGCGCCGGTTCGACCGGCTCGCGCAGGCCGATCTCCAGGTATTCCGCCTCGCTGGCCACCCCGGTGGGCGCGGCGGAGGCGTACGAGATCTTCGGGTGCGGGGTGAAGCCCTGGGAGAAGGCGATCGGCACGCCGGCCCGGCGCAGCGCGCGCTCGAAGGCCCGGGCGAAGTCCCGGTGCGAGGTGAACCGCAGCGGTCCACGCTTGGCGTACCGGATCCGGACCCGCTGGACGACCGGCGCCTGGCCGCCCTCGGGTTGAGGCTTTCTGGCGATCGTGAGCTCCTCGGCTGTGCCTTCGTGTCCGTCCCATCCTGGCGCAGCGGCCGGCAGGACCCGCAGCCGGGGCGGCGGGACCGGCCGGACGAACCGGCTGGAACCGGTCAGCGAGGCGATCCCCGCCCCGCCCGGAGACGACGGTGGCCGGCCGGTGACGCGCAGGTCACCCGGCCGGCCACCACGGTTTTCAGGACCGGTTCCCGCCCGGCGGCGGGTACGTCCCCGGCGGCGGCGGAAGGTGCCCGGGCGGCGGGGCGTACGGGTTGACGCCCGGCGGGGCCGGGGCACCCGGCGGGGCGTGGTGGCCGGCCGGGACGGGCGGAGTGCCGTAGCCGCCCCCGGCGCCCTGGTCGAGCAGGTCGTCCGGGACGGCGGCGGCCCGGGCCGCCTCGCGGCGGTAGCGACGCCGGTTCCAGATCAGGAACACCACGAGCGCCACCAGCACCACCAGCGCCACGGCGATGCCGATGCCGATCACCATGACCTGCTGGTCCGTGGGCCCGCCCCGGTCGCCGTGCTCGGTGACGTCGAAGTCGTCGTCCTCCGCCGCCTGCGGCGGGGCCGGGCTGGCCGCGGCCGGTTCGAGCAGCGGGTTCGTCGAGACCGCCGGCACCTTGGCGGTCAGCGCCGCCACCGCGTCGATCCGGCCGAAGCCGTACTGCGGGTCGCGGCCGGGCGGGCCGGCGTCCCGGGCGGTGCGGATGATCCGGTTGATCACGTCGGGGGCGGAGAGGTCCGGATACTTCGACCGGATCAGCGCCGCGATGCCGGAGACGATCGCGGTGGCGTCGGAGGTGCCGTCACCCCAGCCGTAGCCGTGGTCCGGGCCCGCGTTGTAGATGGCGTCGCCGGGTGCGGCCACCACGGCCTCGGGTCCTTGCGCCGAGCCCGACCAGAAGCGCCCGCCCCGGGTGGTGCCGGTCACCGCGATCACCCCGCGGACGTTGGCCGGGCTGGTCACGTCGACCTCGCCCTTGGCCGTGTTGCCCGCGGCGGCCACCACCACCACGTCCCGGTCCAGGGCGTATTTGATCGCGGACTCCTCGTCGGCGGAGGCCGCGCCCATGGCGCCGTAGGACAGGTTGACGACCTTGGCGCCACCGTCGACAGCCATTCGGATGCCCTGGGCCGACGCCGCCTCGCTGACCTCGCCGTCGCCCGGCTTCGTCTTGATCGGCAGGATCCGCACGCCGGGCGCGATGCCGGTCACCCCGTCCGGACCGGCGTTCTTCGCCGCGATGATGCCGGCCATGTGGGTGCCGTGGCCGTCCACGTCGGAGCGTCCGTCGCCGGCGGCGCCGTAGCTGCGGCGACCGGGGAGCACCTGACCGGCGAGTTCCGGATGGGTGGCGTCGACACCGCTGTCCACCACGGCGACGGTGACCCCGCGCCCGGTGGAGAGCCGGTGCACCTGGTCGATGCGCAGCTCGTCCAGATACCACTGCTCGGCCCGTCGCGGCGCGGCGGCCGCCGGTTGGGCGGCCCCCAGCACCATGAGCCCGGCCAGCAGGCCGGCCGCGACCGGTCGGAGCGCGCCCACGTGCAACCTCATCCGTCCGTCCTCAGCGCAGGATGCCCGGGGACGCGGCGTCACCGCTGCCCCACGGATCGTCGTCCTCAGTCAACCACGACGAGTGCTCGGAGCCGCTGCCGCCGTGCCCGCCGCCGCCGTGCCCGCCCATCATCCCGCCGCCCATCATGCCGGCGCCGCCGCGCAGGCCGCCCGCGCCCGCGCCGCTCGCGTTGCGCAGCGCGCTGGCCGCGCTGGTCATCGGGGGCACCTTGCCGTTGCCGCCGCCGACCATGCCGGGGATGCCGCCCATGCCCATGGCGCCGGCCGCGCCGAGACCGCCGCCACCGATGCCGCCGGCCGAGCCGACACCGGCCCCGCCACCGCCGAAGCCGCCGCCTGCGCCGCCGAGCCCTGCGGAGTTGACGCCGCCACCGAGACCGCCGGTGCCGCCGTAGCCACCGCCGATGGTGCTCGGCCCGCCGGCGCCGGCGAGGCCGCTGCCGTAGTCGTGGTCGCCGGTGCCCGGGTAGCCGGCGCCGGTGGACGGCGGGGTGTAGGTGCCGGCGCCGCCGCTGCCCCCGCCGCCGAAGTCGGGACCGCCCGTGGTGGGCGGGGGCGTCAGGGATCCGCCGCCGAAGGAGCCGCCGCCACCACCGCCGCCGACGCCGGTGCTGCCGAGGGAGGGCCCGCCGCCGCCGAAGCCGCCACCCGCGCCACCGCCGCCGGTGCCACCGCCGCCCGGGAGGCCGGACGGCGGCTTTCGGTCGTCGGGGCGGTAGTCGTCACTGTCGCCCCGCGGGCTCGGCACGACCAGCTTGGGCCGCTCCGTCTCCACCGCGGCGGGCAGCGGCGACATCGCCGAGTTGGCCGCCTGCTGGTTGTCCCGGTACCAGTTGTCCAGATGCGACTTGGTGTCCCACCAGCCGCCGCGCTCCTGGTCGGCGGCCTTGCCGTCGACCTTCATGGTCGCCTCGAGGTCGTCGGCCTTGTCGCGGAACGCGCCGTCGGCGTACGAGGCGGGGTTGCTCTGGTAGTCCTTGCGCAGCGCGGCGAGGAAGCCCGAGGCGCTCTCGCCGTCGCGGGCGTCGTCGAGTTCGGTGCCGTTGGGCAGGCTCCACTCGTTCCAGCCGAAGTCGTCCATCAGCGGGACCGGGATGCTCGCCACCGACTTGCGGATGTCACCCTCGATTCGCGACAGTGCCCCGCTGACGTTGCTGGCGTGGGTGATGAGATCCTCGATCTCCTTGCCGATGTCGCCCAGGTGCTCGCGGTAGGCGTCGCCGCCGCTGCCCTTCCAGCCGGCGAGCAGGCCGGGCAGGCCGCCGCTGTGCGGGCGCTCCTGGCCGGGCGCGATCGGTCCGACGAAGGACCGCCCGACGAGCGCGTCGCGCAGGTAGCCCAGCCCGGTGGAGAGGCTGCTCCACCCCACGCCGACCGAGCCGACCGTCTCCGGGTCCGCCGACAGCGTCACCTCGCGGACGCACCGCTCCCACGTTCCTCCAGCCATGACCGTCTCCCCTCAGGCCGTGTACGGGTAGGTGGGCTGCTCGCCCGTCGGCGGCGGCGGGGCGGCGGACTCCAGCATCCGCTCGATCTCCTTGCCGTTGGCGGCGTTGCGCGCCTCGGTGTCCCGGAACGCCTTGGCGATGTCCTCGGTGCCCTGCTTCAGGGTGGCCAGCTTGGTGGAGAGCGCCTTGAGGTGGCCCTCCATGTTCGCCGTCGACTTCGTCAGCGCCTGCCACTGCATCCGGGCGTCCTCGTACGCGCCGAACGGCGTGCCGTTGGGCACGGTCTGCGCGTTGTTGCTGTCGCCCTTCATCCGCTCCTTGATGCGTTCCATCTCGTAGCCGATGGTGTCGTCGACGTACTGCTTGAGGCGCTCGACGTACTCCGCCGCGGCGTCCAGGTCCTCGACGCTGACGTGCAGATCACCGGTGTCCGGCGGCCTGATGTCACCCATGCTGCTGCCCTCCCCGCTGCCGACCCCCGGCCGGTCCAATACGGACGCAGCGTATCGAGTGACGGCCAGTCGAGGCACCCCCACCCCGCGTCACGGGACATCGACGGGCGAGGAGTCCCGGAATGTGACGGAGCGCGGGAACCCCGAGGGGATCCCGCGCTCCGGTGTGCGTCGTTGCCGCTAGTGCTGGGCGCCGGTGGGCAGCTTCAGCCCGTTGACCGGGGTCAACGGCAGAAGCTTCTTGCCGGTGGGGCCGATCTGGATCTCGGTGTCCATGGCCGGGCAGACGCCGCAGTCGAAGCAGGGCGTCCAGCGGCAGTCGTCCTGCTCGTACTCGGCGAGGGAGTCCTGCCAGTCCTGCCAGAGCCAGTCCTTGTCCAGGCCCGAGTCGAGGTGGTCCCAGGGCAGGACCTCCAGCTCGTCGCGCTGCCGGGTGGTGAACCAGTCCAGGTCCACCCCGAAGGACGGCAGCACCTCGGCCGCCGCGTCCACCCAGCGCCGGTAGGAGAAGTGCTCGCTCCAGCCGTCGAACCGGCCGCCGTCCTCCCAGACCTTGCGGATCACCGCGCCGACCCGGCGGTCGCCCCGGGACAGCAGGCCCTCGATCAGCGACGGCTCACCGTCGTGGTAGCGGAAGCCGATCGCCCGACCCAGCGAGCGGTCGCTGTTGATGGCCTGCTTGAGCAGCCGGAGCCGGCCGTCGATGACCTCCGGCCGCTCCATGGCGGCCCACTGGAACGGGGTGTGCGGCTTCGGCACGAAGCCACCGATCGAGACGGTGCAGCGGATGTCCTTGGACCCGGTCGCCGCCCGGCCGGCCCGGATGACCTCGTGCGCCATGTCGGCGATCTCGAGGACGTCCTCGTCGGTCTCGGTGGGCAGGCCGCACATGAAGTAGAGCTTCACCTGCCGCCAGCCGTTGGTGTACGCGGTGACGACCGTACGGATCAGGTCTTCCTTCGACACCATCTTGTTGATGACCTTGCGGATCCGCTCCGACCCGCCCTCCGGGGCGAAGGTCAGGCCGGTCCGCCGCCCGTTGCGGGACAGCTCCTGGGCCAGGTCGATGTTGAAGGCGTCCACCCGGGTCGACGGCAGCGAGAGCGAGACGTTGGTGCCCTCGTACTGCTGGGCGAGGCCGGAGCACATGTCGCCGATCTCGGAGTGGTCGGCCGACGACAGCGACAGCAGGCCCACCTCGTGGAAGCCGGAGAACTCCAGCCCCTGCTGCACCATCTGGCCGACCGTGGTGATCGAGCGCTCCCGCACCGGGCGGGTGATCATGCCGGCCTGGCAGAACCGGCAGCCCCGGGTGCAGCCGCGGAAGATCTCCACCGCGTACCGCTCGTGGACCGTCTCGGCCAGCGGCACGAGGGGCTTCTTCGGGTACGGCCAGGCGTCCAGGTCCATGGTCGTGCGCTTGTGCACCCGGAACGGCACGTCGGGGCGGTTCGGCACGACCCGCTGGATCCGGCCGTCGGGCAGGTAGTCGACGTCGTAGAAGCGCGGCACGTAGATGCTCTCGGTGCGGGCCAGCCGCAGCAGCAGCTCGTCCCGGCCGCCCGGGCAGCCCTCGGCCTTCCAGTCCCGGACGATCGCGGTGATCTCCAGCACCGCCTCCTCGCCGTCGCCGAGCACGGCGGCGTCGATGAAGTCGGCGATCGGCTCCGGGTTGAACGCGGCGTGCCCGCCGGCCACGATCACCGGGTCGGCCTCGGTGCGGTCGGCGGCGAGCAGCGGGATGCCGGCCAGGTCGATCGCGGTGAGCAGGTTGGTGTAGCCCAGCTCGGTGGAGAAGGAGACGCCGAACACGTCGAAGTCGCGCACCGCCCGGTGCGCGTCGACGGTGAACTGCGGCACGCCGTGGGCGCGCATCAGCTTCTCCAGGTCCGGCCAGACCGCGTACGTCCGCTCGGCGAGCACGTCGGGCAGCTCGTTGAGCACCTCGTAGAGGATCTGCACGCCCTGGTTGGGCAGGCCCACCTCGTACGCGTCGGGGTACATCAGTGCCCACCGGACGGTCGCGGCGTCCCAGTCCTTGACCACCGCGCCCAGTTCGCCACCGACGTACTGGATGGGCTTGGTCACCTGGGGCAGCAGCGGCTCCAGCCGGGGCCAAACGGAATTGGCCGCGACCGGGCGCGGCGTCGTCGACGGGGCACTCATGATGCCCAAGGGTACGCGGTCCCCCGCCGCCCACCACGCCGCACCGCTACCCTCACCGGCCCGGCCCGACCAGCGACGAAGCCTCCCCCGGGCGGTTGATCAAGAGGTTTGGTCCCGCCTCCGCCCGATCCGGACGCAAACTTCTTGATCGACACCGGGCGGCGGGTGGGAGGCGGGCGGTGCCGGCGGATTCGTCGGGGGTGGCGGGGCGGTACTAACCTCGCTACGGGCGCGAGAGGAGATTGCCGCGATGTCGCAGCCGCAGCCGGGGGCGGACCGGCCGGCCGACGGGGGCACCCCGGCCACCGGCCGGAACGGGGGTCCGGCGGTCACCGGGTCGCCGGTCGACGTTCCACCGCAGGCCGACCCCACGGCCCCGACCACGACGGACGCGTCGTCCTCGTCGGAATCCGCGCTGCCGGAGCCCGCCACGCCGAGCGCCGAGGCCGAGCCCACCGCGGCCGACCCGCAGCCGACCCCACCGGCCGAGGCCGCCGCGCAGGCGGAGTCCGTTTCGCAGAGCCAGGCCACCGCCCAGGCCGAACCCGAGGCGCAGGCCGAACCCGAGGCGCGGGCCGAACTCGAGGCGCAGGCGACGCGGGACACCGAGGCCGAGGCCGCCCCGGAGGCGGAACCCGAGGCGCAGGCAGCGCCGGAGGTCGAGCCCGCCGCCGTGGCCCAGCCCGAGCCCGCGGCCGCCCCGGACCCGGACCCCACCCCGGTCTCGCCCGCTCATCCCGCCCGCGGTTCCGCCGCCGTGACCGGCCCCGCCCGCGCCGGCGGCTCCGCCCCGCTCGCGCCCCGCCCCGACCCCACCCGCGTCGAGCAGCGCACCGACCCCACCCGGGTCGAGTCCCAGGCCGAACCGCCCGCGCCCCGCTGGAGCGGTTCCGCCGCGGTCCCGCCCCCGCCGCCGCGCAAGCGCGCCTGGGGCGAGTCGGCCGAGCCCACGCCGCCGCCGCCGGCCGACTCGCCGGAGCACCAGGTGCCGGTCGACCCGTGGGCGGGCGTGGACACCACCGGCTGGGACCTGCACTCCGCCGACTTCCCGGCGCTGCCGCCGACGCTTCCCTACACGGCGCCCTACCCGGTGCCGCACCCGCCACCGGCGCAGACCCCGCCCTACCCCGCCCCGCCGATCGCCGCCGCGCCACCACTCAGCCCGCGGCCGGTCAGCCCCCGGCCAGTCGCCCCGACCCCGCCGGTCGCCCCGCCGGTGTCGCCGCCGCCCCCGCCCGCGCCGCCGAAGCAGCGCCGGGGGAAGACCCCGCCGCCGGCTACCGCGCCGCCGGGGTGGCGGCCACCCAAGGGGTACGTGGCCGTGCCGGTCCGCCGCCGGCGCCGCTGGCCCTGGGTGCTGCTGCTCAGCGTCGCCTGCTGCTGCGGCGTGCCGCTCTGGTGGGCGCAGCCGCTCTCCGCCCAGTACCCGGCGAGCGCGAGCCTGCCCGACCAGCTCGGCTCGATGCGGCTGCGCCAGGACGAGCGCAGCCAGGCCGCCGCCGAGGAACTGAAGTCGCAGGTACGCCAGGCGCACCTGCTCGCCGAGGACACCTTCGCGGGCATCTACACCACGGGCGACGGCAAGCGGGTCACCCTCTTCGGCGGCACCGGGTTCCGGCTGAGCCCGGAAGCCGACGCGCAGGCCGAGCTCGACCGCCTCACCGACCGGTACGCCCTCAAGCCCTCGGTGCCGGTGGAGACCGGCGTCCGGGGCCGGTACGAGCGCTGCGCGGTCGGCCGGGCCGACGGTGACACGGTGGTGGTGTGCACCTCCGTCGACCACGGCAGCCTGGCCACCGGCGTCTTCACCCGGCTGTCGGTGGAGGACAGCGGCCGGCTGCTGGACGACCTGCGCCAGCAGGTGGTGATCCCCAAGCAGTCCTGAGCGATCGTCACCGTTCGCAACGTATCGAACACGTAAAGGTTCCGTTTCCCGCGAGGCCGGATCAGCCCGAGGGGTGACAATCGGGACATGTCGCGGCGTTGGCTCTTCGCTGACCAGCTGGGGCCGCACTTCCTCGACGAGCGGAAGCAGCCGGTTCTCCTGATCGAGTCCAAGGCCGTCTTCCGGCGCCGGGTGCACCACCGGCAGAAGGCCCACCTGATTCTCTCCGCGCTCCGGCACCGCGCCGCCGAGCTGGGCGACCAGGCGATCTTCCTGCGCGGCGAGACGTACGGGGAGGCGTTGCAGCAGGTCCGCGAGCCGCTGGAGGTCTGCCATCCCACCTCCCGGCGGGCGCTGGAGTTCGTCCGGAAGCTCGACCGGGTCACCGTGCTGCCGGCCCGGGGCTACGTGACCAGCCTGGAGGACTTCGCCGACTGGGCCGACGGGCGTCGGGGCTCGCTGCGGATGGAGGCGTTCTACCGGTTCGCCCGGGAGCACCACCGGGTGCTGCTGGACGGCCACGACCCGGTCGGCGGCCGGTGGAGCTTCGACACCGAGAACCGCGACCCGCCGCCGAAGGACGGCAAGGTCGACGTGCCCGCCCCGCCGATGCCGAAGGAGGACGACATCGACGCGGAGGTCCGGGCCGACCTGGACCGCTGGGCACGGGAGGGCATCCGGTTCACCGGTCGGGACGGGCCGCGGAGGTTCCCGGCCACCGGCAGGGAGGCGACGTCCCGGCTCCAACACTTCCTGGAGCACCGGCTCCCCGCGTTCGGCCGGTACGAGGACGTCATGCTCTCCACCGACCCGTGGCTGGCGCACAGCACGCTGTCGTCCTCGTTCAACCTGGGCCTGCTGGATCCCATGGAGGCGGTCCGGGGCGCCGAGCATGCCTACCGACGACAGGGCGCGCCGCTGGCCGCGGTGGAGGGCTTCGTCCGGCAGGTGATGGGCTGGCGGGACTACATCTGGCACACCTACTGGTACTTCGAGCAGGGCTGGCGGAACAGCAACGAACTGGACGCCCGCCGGTCACTGCCGGACTGGTGGCGGGACCTGGACGCGGACGCGGTCGACGCGCACTGCCTCCGGGACGTGCTCACCGGCGTCCGCGACCGGGGCTGGGTGCACCACATCCCGCGGCTCATGGTGCTCGGCAACTACGCCCTCCAGCGCGGCTGGCGCCCGTCGGAGCTGGCCGAGTGGTTCCAGACCCGGTTCGTCGACGGCTACGAGTGGGTGATGACCGGCAACGTCGTCGGCATGAGCCAGTACGCCGACCTGGGCCGGATGACCACCAAGCCGTACGTCGCCGGGGGCGCGTACATCAACCGGATGAGCGACTACTGCGGCGGCTGCCGCTACGACCCGCGCAAGCGGCTCGGCGAGGACGCCTGCCCGTTCACCGCCGGCCACTGGGCGTTCCTGGCCGGCAACCGCAGCCGGATTCCGCGGAGCGCGCGGATGGCGCGGACCATGAAGCAGCTGGCCCGCCTCAGCGACGTGGACGCGGTGGTCGCCCAGGAGCGGCGGCGCGGCGGCGACCCGCCGTGACGCCTCAGGCCGTCGGGTCGGCGGTGGGCTCGACGCGCTTCGGGGCGTAGCGCGGCACGTACTCCTGGCCGGTGAGCTTCTGGATCTCGGCCATCATCTCGTCGGTCATCTCCCGCAGCGAGGTGCGGTCGTCCGACCGGCCGGTGAAGTCCAGCGGCTTGCCGAACCGGATGCTGATCTCCGCCCGCCCGGGCCGGGGCACCCGGGTGCCGATCGGCTGGGCCTTGTCCGTGCCGGTCACGCCGACCGGGATGATCGGCACTCCGGCCGCCACCGCCAGCCGGGCCGCGCCGGTCCGCCCCCGGTAGAGCCGGCCGTCGGGCGAGCGGGTCCCCTCCGGGTAGACGGCCACCAGGTCGCCGGCCTTGAGCACCGGGATGGCGGCGTCGAACGCGGACAGCGCCGCCCGCCCGCCGGCCCGCTCGACCGGGATGGCGCCCAGCCCGGTGAGCACGAACTTGGAGAATGCGCCCTTCACGCCGGTGCCGGTGAAGTACTCGGCCTTGGCCCAGAAGGCCAGGTGCCGGGGCACCACCGTGCCGAGCAGCAGCTCGTCGGCCACGGAGAGGTGGTTGCCGGCGAAGATCGCGCCGCCGGTCGCCGGAATGTGCTCCAACCCCTCCACGTGCGGACGGAAGGCCAACCGGAGCGCGGGCGCCACGGTGAGCTTGCCGATGGTGTAGAGCAGGGGCACGGGTCCTCCGGCGGTCGTACGCGAACAGGCGCTGTCACGGTAGCGGACGGGTCGACACCCGGTGGATCGGGTGGTCAGCCGTCCGCGGGGTGGTCCGGCGGCGCGGACGCCGCCGGACCCGCCATCAGAACCTCATACCCGCCGGACGGCCACCGTCACCCGCTCGCCCTCGCCGACCTCGCCGGCGAAGCCGTCGACGCCCTCGGCGAAGTCGACCGTGTCGGCCAGCACCTCCCGGGCCACGAACTCGCGGTACGCGGCGACCGCCGCGCGGACCTCCTCCGAGGCGGAGACGGCCACCACGATCCGGTCCGAGACGTCCAGGTCGGCGTCCCGGCGGGCCTGCTGCACCACCCGGACCACGTCCCGGGCCAGCCCCTCGGCGGCCAGCTCCGGGGTGACCTCGGTGTCCAGCACGACCACACCCTCGCCGCCGGGCAGCGGCGCGGAGTGCTCGGCGTCGGCCGCGACCAGGCGCAGCTCGTACTCGCCCTCGGCCAGGGTGATCCCGGCGGCGACCGGGGCGCCGTCGTGAAGCTCCCACTCCCCCGCCTTGACCGCCTTGATCACCTGCTGGACCGCCTTGCCGACCCGCGGGCCGAGCGCCCGGGGCACCACGGTCAGCACCTGCTGGCAGTAGGCCGACACCTCGTCGGTGATCTCCACCGCCTTGACGTTGACCTCGTCGGCGACCAGGTCGGCGAAGGGCCGCAGCTGGGCCGCGACCGGGGAGGCCACGGTCAGCTTCGACAGCGGCAGCCGGACCCGCAGCCCCTTGGCCTTGCGCAGCGACAGCGCCGCCGACGCGACCGCCCGGACGTTGTCCATGGCGGCCACCAGCTCGTGGTCGGCCGGGAACTCCTCGGCCGACGGCCAGTCGGCCAGGTGCACCGACCGCTCGCCGGTGAGCCCGCGCCAGATCTCCTCCGCGGTCAGCGGCGCCAGCGGCGCCACCACCCGGCAGAGCGTCTCCAGCACCGTCCAGAGCGTGTCGAACGCGTCCGCGTCGCCCGCCCAGAACCGGTCCCGCGAGCGGCGCACGTACCAGTTGGTCAGCGCGTCCAGGTAGGACCGGACGGTGGCGCAGGCGCCCGAGATGTCGTACGCGTCGAGCTGCCCCTGGACCGTCGACACCAGCTCGTTCGTCTTCGCCAGCACGTACCGGTCGAGCAGGTGGGTGGAATCCACCCGCCGCTTCGCGGTGTACCCGTCGGCGTTGGCGTAGAGCGAGAAGAAGTACCAGACGTTCCAGAGCGGCAGCAGCACCTGCCGCACCGCGTCCCGGATGAGCGTCTCGGTCACCGCCATGTCGCCGCCGCGCAGCACCGGCGAGGACATCAGCATCCAGCGCATCGCGTCCGACCCGTACGAGTCGAAGACGTGGTAGACGTCCGGATAGTTGCGCAGGCTCTTGGACATCTTGCGCCCGTCGGAGCCGAGCAGGATGCCGTGGCTGAGGCAGTTGCGGAACGCCGGCCGGTCGAACAGCGCGGTGGCCAGCACGTGCATGGTGTAGAACCAGCCACGCGTCTGTCCGATGTACTCGACGATGAAGTCACCCGGGTAGTGGTGCTCGAACCACTCGCGGTTCTCGAACGGGTAGTGCACCTGGGCAAACGGCATCGAGCCGGACTCGAACCAGCAGTCCAGCACCTCCGGCACCCGGCGCATCATCGACTTCCCGGTCGGGTCGTCCGGGTTGGGGCGGACCAGGTCGTCCACCGCCGGCCGGTGCAGGTCGGTCAGGCGTACGCCGAAGTCGCGCTCCATGTCGGCCAGCGAGCCGTACACGTCGACCCGCGGGTAGTTCGGGTCGTCGGACTTCCACACCGGGATCGGCGAGCCCCAGAACCTGTTCCGGCTGATCGACCAGTCCCGGGCGTTGGCCAGCCACTTGCCGAACGAGCCGTCCTTGATGTGCCCCGGCGTCCAGTTGATCTGCTGGTTCAGCTCGACCATCCGGTCCTTGAACCGGGTGACCGCGACGAACCAGGAGGAGACCGCCTTGTAGACCAGCGGGGTGTCGCAGCGCCAGCAGTGCGGGTAGGAGTGGGTGTAGGTGTCCTGCCGCAGCACCACCCCCCGCTCCTTCAGCTCCCGGATCACCGGCTTGTTCACGTCGAAGACCTGCTCGCCCTGGTACGGCGGGACCAGCCCGGTGAACCGGGTGTGGTCGTCGACCGTGACGACGGTCGGGATGCCGGCCGCGTTGCAGGTGTTCTGGTCGTCCTCACCGAAGGCCGGGGCCAGGTGGACGATCCCGGTGCCGTCCTCGGTGGTGACGAACTCCGCGCCGAGCACCTGGTAGGCGTTCTCGCCGGCCTGCTCGACCAGGAAGTCGTAGAGCGGGGTGTAGCGGCGCCCGACCAGGTCCCGGCCGTACACGGTGCCGACCTGCTCGTACCCCTCCAGCTCCTTGGCGTACGCGCCGAGCCGCGCGGCGCCGACGACATGGCGCTGCCCGTCGCGCTCCAGCACGGCGTACTCGATGTCCGGGCCGACGGCGAGCGCCAGGTTCGACGGCAGGGTCCACGGCGTGGTGGTCCAGACGCCGAGCCGCACCGGGCCGCGCACCGGTTCGGGGGCCGACTCGTCCGCGGTCAGCTCGAACCAGACGGTGAGCGTCGGGTCGTGCCGGTCCTTGTAGACGTCGTCCATCCGGGTCTCGGTGTTCGACAGCGGGGTCTCGCACCGCCAGCAGTAGGCCAGCACCCGGAAGCCCTCGTAGACCAGACCCTTGTCGTGCAGGGTCTTGAAGGCCCACATGACGCTCTCCATGTAGTCCAGGTCGAGCGTCTTGTAGTCGTTGGCGAAGTCGACCCAGCGGGCCTGCCGGGTGACGTACCGCTCCCAGTCCTGGGTGAACTCCAGCACGGAGGTGCGGCAGGCCTCGTTGAACCGGGCCACGCCGAGGTCGAGGATCTCCGCCTTGGTGGTGATGCCGAGCTGCTTCTCGGCCACCACCTCGGCCGGCAGGCCGTGGCAGTCCCAGCCGAACCGGCGCTCGACGTGGCGACCGCGCATGGTCTGGTAGCGCGGCACCAGGTCCTTGACGTAGCCGGTGAAGAGGTGGCCGTAGTGCGGCAGGCCGTTGGCGAAGGGCGGGCCGTCGTAGAAGACGAACTCGTTCTTCCCGTCCTCCCCGGCGGGCCGGGCCTCCACCGACGCCTCGAAGGTCTTGTCGGCCGTCCAGTGCTCCAGGACCCGGCGCTCGACCGCGGGCAGGTCCGGGCTCGCCGGGACGCCGCCGGCGGTCGGGTCGTGCAACGGATAGGCCATCGGGGGTCGCTCTCCTCAGCAGCTCACATGTCAGTGTGGGTCTGCGAGGACGAGCCTTTTCCGGTACGCCGTGACCGGCGCACCGGGGCAAGGCCCGCGGTACCACCCCGCTTGGCGGTCGAGGTGCGACCGCCCGCTCGTTGGCCGGCTGTGACGGGCCGGTCCCGTCCGGTTCTACTGGGCCGGTCACCCGGCTGTTCTTCCGGAGGCTCGCCGGTGATGGCCGGGTCGTCGCCTGGTCCGTCAAGCGTACTCGACCCGCCCCCCGTCCCGCCCCCGAGTATCGGCCCGGGTCGACCCGCTCACGCGGAGCCGCGGGGAGGCCGGGCGGCCTCGGGTGCGCGGCTAGGCTGCCCGGGTGATCCGGATCGAGTTGGACGAGCCCACGCTGGCCCGCACCCGGATCGCCACCATCCCGCTCTGGGAGGTGATGACCAGCCTCTACGTGCTGAAGCGCCACCCGGAGGAGGTGCCCTGGCCGTACACCAGCTGGGCCCGGCACGCCCGCCGGGTGCTGGCCGAGGTGCCGGAGACGGCACCGGCCCGGCTGCTCACCGCCGACGACCGGGCACCGGATTTCCTCACCCCGGTCCCGCCGTCGCCGGCCCCCACCCTGGCCGAGGAGCTGGCCGTGCTGCGCGCGACCCCGGCCGAGGTGATCGCCGAGCAGATCCCCCGCTACCACGACCCCGACGACCTGCCGGACTGGCTGCGCCCGTTCGTCACCGACCGGCGGGCTGCGCTGGACCGGCTCGCCGGCGGCATCCAGGCGTACTGGGACGCGGCCATCGCGCCGTGGTGGCCGGTCATGCGGGCGGCGCTGGACGAGGAGGTGCTGCACCGGGCCCGGGCACTCGCCGCCGACGGCCCGGGCGCGCTCCTGGCCGACCTGCACGAGCGGGTGCGCTGGGAAGAGCCGGTGCTCACCCTGGTCAAACCCCTGGAGCAGAGCTTCCACGCGGTGGACCAGCGGCTGCTGCTGATCCCGCTCATCTTCTCCCGGGGCGCACTGGCCTGTTCCACCGACCATCCGGAGATCGTCGCGGTCTCCTATCAGGCCCGCGGGGCAGTCGTGCTCGCCGAGGGCGGGCCCACCCCGGCTGCGGACGCTCCCGGGACCGACCGCCTGGCGATCCTGGTCGGCCGGGGCCGGGCCCAGTTGCTGCGGGCGCTGGCCCGGCCGGCCACCACCGCCGGGCTGGCCGCCACCCTCGGTCTGGCCCCGAGCACCGTCTCCGAACACCTCGCCGCGCTGCTCACCGCCGGTGTGGTGCACCGCCGCCGGGTGGGCAGGCGCGTCCTGTACGGCCTGGAGCCCGCCGGCCTGGCCCTGGTCAGCCTGATCGGGGCCGAGCCGAACACCGCCTCCGCCTGAGGATTCGGCCGGCGCCGAATTCGTTTTCCCGCCCCGCCGGCCGTCCCTAGATTCGCGGCCATGAGCGAGCGAAGCGAGCGAATCATCCGGCTCGGTGCGGTGGAGCCGGCATGAGCGAATACGCGATCGAGGCGGTCGGGCTGCGGCGCACCTACCGCACCCGGACGGGATGGCTACGACCCCAGCGCCGGGAGGTGGAAGCGGTCCGCGGCGTCGACCTGACGGTCGGCAACGGGGAGCTGTTCGGCCTGCTCGGACCGAACGGCGCCGGCAAGACCACCACCATCAAGCTGCTGAACACGCTGCTGATCCCGACCGCCGGCAGCGCGCTGATCTGCGGCCACGACGTGGTCACCGAGACCCGGGAGGTACGCCGCCGCATCGGGTACGTCTTCGGCGGCGACCGCGGCCTCTACGAACGGCTGTCCGCCCTGGACAACCTGCGCTACTTCGCCGAGCTGTACGGCGTGCCGGGGCGGGAACAGCAGCGGCGCATCGCCGAACTGCTGGAGCTGGTCCGGCTGGCCGGCCGGGAGCGCGAGCGGGTGGAGGGCTACTCCCGGGGCATGCGGCAGCGCCTGCACATCGCCCGAGGTCTGCTGCACCGGCCGCGGGTGCTCTTCCTCGACGAGCCGTCGATCGGGGTGGACCCGGTGGCCGCCCGGGAGCTGCGGCAGACCGTCGCCGACCTGGCCGCCACCGGCACCACGGTGCTTTTGACCACCCACTACATGGCCGAGGCGGACGAACTCTGCGACCGGATCGCGGTGATCGCCAACGGCACCATCCAGGCGCTCGGCACGCCGGCCGAGCTGCGGCGGCACGCCGACGGCCGGCAGGTGCTGGAGGTCGAGGCGTACGGGGTGGCCGACGCCCAGCTCGCCGCCATCCACGCCCTGCCCGGGGTACGCGAGGCGAGTGTGACGGTCACCGGCGCGGCGCAGGTGCTGACCGTGCAGTCCGACGCGGGGGTGGACGTGCAGGCCGACGTGCTGCGCGAGCTGGACGGCGTACGGCTGGGGCGGGTCGCCGCCCGCCAGCCCACGCTCGAGGACGCGTACGTGGCGATCGTCAACCGGGTCGACACCCCGGCCCGCCCGGTCGAGGCGGTGGCCGCGTGAGCCTGCTCCGGATGATCGGGGTGGGGGCGCTGCTGCACACCAAGCAGCTCAGCCGCTCCCCGTTCGAGATCGCGACCGCGCTGATCGTGCCGGTGGTGCAGGCGACCCTGGCGGTGTACCTCTTCCGGGCCGGCGGCGAGCCGGGCCGGCTGCTGGAGGCCGCGGTCGGCGCCGGGCTGATGGGGGTCTGGTCGTCGGTGCTCTTCGGGTCCGGCGGCGCCATCCAGAACCAGCGCTGGCAGGGCACCCTGGAGATGCTCATGCTGGCGCCGCGCCCGCCCGCGCTGGTGATCTTCCCGATCACGCTGTCCACCGCGGTCACCGGCACCTACGCCATGCTCGCCACCCTGCTCTGGGGCCGGCTGCTCTACGGCGTGCCGCTGACCTTCGCGCACCCGCTGCGCTTCCTGGTCGCGGCGCCCGGCTGCGTGCTCGGCCTGGGCATGTTCGGCCTGCTGCTCGCCAGCACGTTCGTGTTGATGCGCAACGCCAACGCGCTGGCCAACACGCTGGAGTATCCGATCTGGCTGGTCTCCGGGATGCTGGTGCCGCTCACGGTGCTGCCCGGCTGGACCGGCCCGATCGCCGCCGCGCTGCCCACCACCTGGGGCGCCCGGGCGGTGCACGAGGCGGCCAGCGGCGGCCCGGTGTGGCCGTCCCTGGGCATCTGCCTGGCGATCAGCCTCGGCTGCCTGGCCACCGGCGCCCTGATGATGACGTACGTCGAGCGACGGGCCCGCGCCGCGGCGACCCTCGCGCTGGCCTGAGGAGAACGACGATGGCACTCTTCCGGCTGATCGGCACCGGCGGCGTGATCGCCTACCGGGCTCTGTTCAATTGGACCACCCCGGCGATGTTCATCGGCTCGCTGCTGGTGGGGCCGATCTTCCAGCTGCTCTTCTTCGCCTACCTGGGCCGGCAGCTCGGGGTCGCCGACGACCGCTTCTACATCGTCGGCAACGCGGTGCTCGCTGCCTCGCTCTCCTGCGTCTTCGGCGGCACCATGGCGGTCGCCAACGAGCGGCGCTTCGGCACCCTCGGGCACGTGCTGCTCTCCCCGCGCAGCCGCACCGCCGTCTTCCTCGGCCGGGTCCTCCCGTACGCCGGGAACGGCCTGCTCATCGCGGTGAGCACGCTGACCGTCGGCGCGCTCCTGCTCGGCCTGCGGGTGCCGCCGGAGGCCCTGCCGGCGCTGCTGGCCACCCTGGCGGTGGCGGCGCTGTCCTGCGGTTTCTTCGGCCTCACCCTGGGTGCGCTCGGGCTGCGGTTCCGGGACGTCTGGGTGGTCTCCAACGTCTCGGTGGCGCTGCTGCTCCTGCTCACCGGCGTGAACGTGCCGGCCGCCGGGCTGCCCGGCTGGATGCGCGCGGTGGGCGAGGGCCTGCCGATCACCCACGCCGCCCGGGCCGCCCGCCAACTGGTGGCCGGCGAGGGCTTCGCGGCGGCCGCGCCGGCACTCGCCGCCGAGGCCGCCGTCGGACTCGGGTACGCGGTCCTGGCCGCGGTCCTCCTCAAGGTCTTCGAGGCCGAGTCCCGCCGCCGCGCCTCCCTGGACACCATGTAACCCCCACCCACCCCGCTGATCATGAAGTTGGCGGCAGCTACGGAGATCCACATCGCCGTCAACCTCATGATCGACGCGGGCGCGGGGCGGGGGGGCGGGGCAGGCGGGGGTCAGTGGGTGGGGGCGGGGAGGGTGGTGGTCCAGAGGGAGGCGCCGGCGCGGTCGCGGAGGTGGACGGTCAGGGCGGCCGTCTCGCCGTCGATGGCGACCTCGCCGAAGTGCTGGAAGCCCTCGGCCGGGGAGGTGTTGGCGCGGGGCGGGGCGTGCACGAAGACGGCCTGCGGGCCGAACGTGCCGTCCAGGGCGTTCGGGCCGAACGCGCCGGCGTGCGCCGGGCCGGAGACGAACTCCCAGAACGGGGTGAACTCGCCGAACGCCGCCCGCGCCGGGTCGTAGTGGTGGGCGGCGGTGTAGTGCACGTCGGCGGTGAGGAAGACCATGCCCGTCACGCCGGCCCGGTGGGTGGCCCGGAGCACCTCGGCGAACTCCAACTCCCGGCCGGCGGGCGCACCCGGGTCGCCCTGCGCGACGCCCTCCTGGGCCGTGGGGCCGTCGGGGACCACCACGCCGATCGGCAGGTCGTTGGCGATCACCTTCCAGGTCGCCGTCGACCGGGTCAGCTCGCGGACCAGCCACTCCCGCTGCTCCCGCCCGAGCAGGCCGCGACCCGGGTCGGCGTAGGTGTTGCCGTCGTTCGGGTCCTTGTACGTGCGCATGTCGAGGACGAACACGTCCAGCAGCGGCCCGTACGACAGCTTGCGGTAGAGCGGCCCGTCGGCGGGGGCCGGAACCCACTCGTGGAACGCCTGCCGGGCCCGGGCGGCGAGCACGTCGACCCGCTTCTCGGTGTACCGGTCGTCGACGAGGATCTCCCCCGGGTACCAGTTGTTCAGCACCTCGTGGTCGTCCCACTGGTTGACCTGGGGCACCTCCGCGGCGAACGCCCGCAGGTGCTCGTCGAGCAGGTTGTACGCGAACTGCCCGCGGTATTCGGCCAGGGTCTCGGCGACCTTGCTCTTCTCCGGGGTGACCAGGTTGCGCCAGACCCGGCCGTCGGGCAGCGTGACGCTCTCGGTGAGCGGGCCGTCGGCGTACACGGTGTCGCCGCTGCAGAGGAAGAAGTCGGGGCGGCGCTCGCGCATCGACCGGAAGATGGCCATGCCGTCGAAGTCGGGGCTGATCCCCCAGCCCTGCCCGACGATGTCCCCGGTCCAGACGAACCGCACGTCCCGGCGCTGGTGCCGTCCCGGGGCGGTGGCGAACGAGCCGGCCAGCGGCTCGCTGCACAGGCCGGGCCGGTCCAGGCTCTCCACCCGGACGCGGTAGTAGAGCCGCTCGCCCGTCGGCAGGCCGCGCAGCCGGACCCGGCCGGTGAAGTCGCCGCTCGGGTCGAGCACCGGGCCGCGCACCACGCGCGCCCCGCGCAGGTCGGGCCGCCGGCTCAGCTCCACCAGCATCCGGCCGGGCCGGTCCGCGCGGGTCCAGACCAGCGCCGAGTCGGCGGTCACGTCGCCGCTCTGCACGCCGTGGGTGAGCAGCGGTCGCCCGGCCGGCCGCCAGGCGGGGGCGGCGAGCGCGCCGGGCGCGCCGAGCAGGGCGCCGCCGGCGACACCGGCGCCGGTGACCAGGCCGGCGCGGAGCAGCGTACGTCGATCGAATTGCGTCATGGATCCTCCCGGTTCGACAAGTCGCCAGGCCGGTCTACCGGGCGGACGTGACCGGGGGTGCCGAGCGAGGTGACCGGCACCTCAACGACGGCTGTCGAAACCCGGCACCGGTCTCCCATGACCACCGTCACACCCCCGCGCCGTCACACCGCCCCGGGCCGGATCCGTCGTGTGGGCGTACGGACGAGACGAAGGAGGCGGCGATGAGCCGGATGGACACGGCGGCGGTGGCGCCGGAGGCGTACCGGGCGGTGCTCGGGTTGGAGAAGTACGTCCAGAAGAACGTGGACCACACCGTTCTGGAGCTGGTCAAGCTGCGCGCGTCGATGATGAACGGCTGCGCGTTCTGCGTGGACATGCACAGCCGGGACGCGCTGGCGGCCGGGGAGTCCAGCCGCCGGCTGTTCGCCGTCGCGGCATGGCGCGAGGCGCCGTTCTTCGACGAGCGGGAGCGGGCCGCGCTGGCGCTCACCGAGGCGGTGACCCGGCTCGGCGAGCACGGCGTGCCGGACGACGTGTGGGACGCCGCCGCGAAGGTCTGGTCGGAGAAGGAACTGGCCGATCTGCTGATCGCGATCGCCACAATCAACGTGTGGAACCGGATCTCGGTGAGCACCCGTACCGAGCCGCCGGTCGAGGTGTGACCTCCTCCTCGGCGGCGGCGCAGGCGGCCGGTGCGCTCACCGCGCACCGGCCGATGCTGCTCGGGCTGGCGTACCGCCTGCTGGGCAGCCTGCACGACGCCGAGGACGTGCTCCAGGAGGCGTACCTGCGCTGGCTGGCCGTCGACCGGGACAGCGTGGCCGAGCCGCGGCGCTACCTGTCCCGGGTGGTCACCCGGCTGTCCCTGGACCGGCTGCGGGCCCGGCAGGCCGCCCGGGAGACGTACGTCGGGCCCTGGCTGCCCGAACCGGTGCCGACCGACCCGTCGCCGTTCGGCCCGCTGGAGACGGTCGAGCAGCGCGAGACGCTCTCCACCGCCCTGCTGCACCTGCTGGAGCGGCTCACCCCGCCGGAGCGCGCGGTGTACGTGCTGCACACCGCCTTCGCCCTGCCGTACGCCGAGATCGGCGATCTGCTGGACCGCTCCGCGGCGGACTGCCGGCAACTGCACCACCGCGCGGTCGCCCGGCTCGCCGACGGGCGGCGGCGGTTCGCCGCCGACGCGGCCGAGCAGCGGCGGCTGCTCGACGCCTTCCTGGCCGCGGCGCGCGACGGCGACCTGGCCCGGCTGACCGACCTGGTCGCGGCCGACGCCACCGCGTGGAACGACGGCGGCGGCCGAGTCTCCGCGGCCCGCAACCCGGTCCACGGGGCGGACCGGATCGCCCGCTTCTTCGCCGGCCTGTACCACCAGCGCCACCCCGACGTCCGGGGCACCCTGGTCGAGCTCAACGGCGCGCCCGCGCTGCTGCTGACCTGGCCCGGCGCCCGCTACACCCTCTCCGTGGCCGCTGCCGACGGCCGGATCACCGGCTTCTACCTGATCGGCAACCCGGACAAACTGCTCGGCGTGCCGGGCTGAGCACGCGCGACGGCCCCGGCCCGCACGTGCGGAACCGGGGCCGTCGGAAGCCGGGTCAGCCCAGCTCGGGGAACCAGAGGGCGATCTCGCGCTTGGCGCTGTCCACCGAGTCGGAGGCGTGCACCAGGTTCTCCCGGTTGGAGAGGGAGAAGTCGCCGCGGATGGTGCCGGCGGCGGCCTTGCGGCCGTCGGTGCTGCCGATCATCCCGCGGACCACCTCGATCACCTGGTCGCCGGAGAGCACCAGGGCCACCAGCGGACCGCCGGTCATGAACGCCTTCAGCGGCGGGTAGAACGGCTTGTCCACGTGCTCGGCGTAGTGCTGGTCGGCGAAGTCGCCGTCCATGGTGCGGGTCACCAGCGCGTCGATCCGCAGGCCCTTGCGCTCGAAACGGGCGAGGATCTCCCCCACCAGACCGCGGCGGACCGCGTCGGGCTTGATCAGTACGAGCGTCCGCTCGTCCGGGCTGCTGCTGGACACGCTGGTTTCCTCCTGTGCGCGGAACCGGGTCGGGCTGGGTACGGTCAGCGTAGCGACCCGGTCCCGGCGCCGGTGCGGCGGCTGCTCCTTCCCTGGCTCGCCGCGGCGGCCTAGCCTGGCCCTGGAACCCCTGGGAGGTCCACTGTGGCGAATGGCGGGAACCGACCCATCGCGCCGGTACGCAAGCTGATCGGCGCGGTGCTCGGCACCGTGGCCACGTTCGTGATCCTCTTCGGGCTGGGCATGACGAGCTGGGCCATCGTGGCGCTCGGCGTCGCCCTGCTGGTGCTCGCGATCGCCCTGGCCACGGTCCGCGGCGGCGGCCGCACCTGGGTGGTCGGGCTGGGTCACGTGCACAGCGCCTCCGAGCCGCCCACCCAGTACGCCTTCGGCCGCTGCGAGCTGCAACTGGTGATCGACGCGCCCGGCCTGCCGCCCCGGTCCAAGAAGATCATCGAGCCCCGGGTCCCGGTCGCCAAGTGGCCGTCGCTCGGCCAGGCGCTGCCGGTCCGGGTGGCCCTGGACGACCAGCGGCACGTCCGCGTCCTCTGGGACGAGGTGCCCACCCACGCCGAGACCGCCGCCGCGGTGGCCGACCTCCCACCCGAGTACGCCGAGCCGGAGCCGGTCGACGAGGTGCTGATCGGGCAGGAGGCCCCGCCGTGGGCCGACCGGGCCCCGGAGGACGACTTCCGCGACGACTTCCCGCCCGCGCCGGACCCGCTCCTCGACGACCTCACCGTGCTGCCCGAGGAGCGCGAGCCGGTGGTGCTGCGCCAGCGCCCCGGCGGCGGGGTCGTGCTGGAGGGGCAGCTGGTCGAGCCGACCACGGGCGGCCCGCTGCCCCGCCGCGCGCCGGCGCCCCGCCCGCCGGCCGAGGAGCGCTTCGACACCGTGCCGGTGGACCCGATCGACGTCCCGCTGGACGAGCCGGCCGGCGAGGCGCCGCCCACCCCGGAGGAGCTGGACGAGGCGATCTTCGGCCCGGCCGGCGACGAGGAGCCGGCCGAGGTGGCCAGCCCCATCAGCGGGGTCGGCATCACCCTGCTCGTCACCGACCTGGACCGGTCCCTGGGCTTCTACCGGGACCTCGGCTTCACCGAGCTGGACCGGGGCGAGGGCAACGCCGTCCTCGCCTCCGGGCCGACCCGCCTGGTGCTGCGCCGGGTGACCGGGGCCGCCCCGATCAGCCGCCGGCTGGTCCACGTCAACCTCGAGGTCGACGACATCCAGGCGGCGTACCAGCGGCTGCGCCGGTCGGGCGTCCGGTTCACCTACGCCCCGCGGGTGGTCAACCGGGGCACCAAGCTGGAGGTGTGGGCGGCCGCCTTCCGCGACCCGGACGGGCACGGGGTGGCGCTCACCCAGTGGCGCACCCTCGCCGACGCCTGAGCCCCGCCGCACCCCGGCGGCGGGGCGGCTCAGCCGAGGATGACCCGCCGCACGTGCAGCGCGTACGCCCACACCAGGGCGAACATGACGCCGAGGGCGAACAGCGACCAGTGCAGCAGCCCGGCGAGCAGGAGCAGGCCCTGCAGGACCGTGCCGGCGTGCCAGGCCCAGGGCCGCTTCATCTGGCCGGCCAGCAGCACGCAGGCGACGGCCAGCGCGACGATCGCGGCGATGGCGGCGCCGCTCAGGTCACCGCCGACCACCCGGATCGGCTGGATGGCGAGCAGCAGCACGAGCGCCTCCAGGGCGAGCGTGCCGGCACCAAGGCCACGGACCGCCTTGTCGGGGTTGCGCAGCCCGGAGCGGCGCGGCCCGCCGCCGTCGGCAGGGGCGCCCCCGGTCTGCGCGCCCTCGGCCGGGGCGCCCTCGCCGGGGCGCTCGTCCACCGGGCCGGTCATCGCTTGAGCAGCCGGCGGGCGTCGGCCACGGTCACCACCGATCCGGTGATCAGCACGCCCACGCCGGCCAGCTCACCCGGCACGTCGGACTCGGCCTCGGCGACGGCCGACTCGATGGCGTCCGGCATCTCCTCGGCCACCTGCACCCGGTCCGGCCCGAAGACCTCCCGCGCCAGCGCGGCCAGCTCGTCGACGGGCATGGCCCGGGGCGAGCTGTTGGCGGTGACCACGATCGAGTCGAGCACCGGCTCCAGCAGCTCCAGCAGGCTGGCCGCGTCCTTGTCGCCGAGCACGGCGAGCACGCCGACCAGCTTGCTGAACGCGAACTCCTCCTGGAGCGCGGTGACGGTGGCGGCCATCCCGTGCGGGTTGTGCGCGCCGTCGAGCAGGATCGTCGGGGCGGTACGCACCTTCTCCAGCCGGCCCGGCGAGCTGGCCGCCGCGAAGCCCTCCCGGACCGCCTCGATGTCGAGCTGCCGCCGCGCGCCCGCGCCGAGGAACGCCTCCACGGCGGCCAGCGCCACGGCGGCGTTCTGCGCCTGGTGGGCGCCGTGCAGCGGGATGAAGATCTCCTCGTACACCCCGCCGAGGCCCTGGATGGTGAGCACCTGGCCGCCGACCGCCACCGCGCGGCGCAGCACGCCGAACTCGGCGCCCTCCCGGGCGACCGTGGCGCCCACCTCGGCGCAGCGCTCCAGGATCGGCCGGGCCGCCTCCTCCTCCTGGGCCGCCGCGATCACGGTGGCGCCGGAGTGGATGATGCCCGCCTTGTGCAGCGCGATGTCCTCGATGGTGTCGCCGAGCCACTCGGTGTGGTCCAGCCCGATCGGGGTGATCACCGCGACCCCGGCCTGGATCACGTTGGTGGCGTCCTCGGCGCCGCCGAGCCCCACCTCCACCACGGCCACGTCGACGGGGGCGTCGGCGAAGGTGGCGAAGGCCAGCGCGGTGGTCAGGTCGAAGTAGGTCAGCGGCTCGGCCGAGCGCTGGTCGACCAGCTCCGCGAGCGGCGCCACCTCGCGGTAGGTGGCCACGAAGCGGTCCTCGCTGACCGGCTCGCCGTCCAGGCTGACCCGCTCCCGGACCGTCTCCAGGTGCGGGCTGGTGTAGCGGCCGGTGTGCAGCCCGAACGCCCGCAGCAGCGAGTCGATCATCCGGGCCGTCGAGGTCTTGCCGTTGGTCCCGGTCAGGTGGATCGACGGGTACGCCCGCTGCGGGCTGCCGAGCAGGTCGAGCAGGCTCTCGATCTTTTCCAGCTCGAAGTGCATGCGGGTGAAGCCGCGCGCGTTGAGCGCGGCCTCCACCTCGGCGAATTCGGTGCGGTCGGTCACGCGAGTTCACCCTTCGTTCGCGACTGCGGGGCTCGCAACCCCGGCTCACTCCTCGCGCTCACGCTGGCAACGCCTCCAGGGCGGCGTCGATCCGGACCAGGTCCGCCTCGGCCACCGCCAGCCGCTCGCGGATCTTGGCGACCACCGGCTCGGGCGCCTTGCCGACGAACGCCGGGTTGTTGAGCTTCGCCTGCGCCTGCGCGGCCTCCTTCTCGGCGGCCGCCCGGTCCTTGGTCAGTCGGGCCCGCTCGGCGGCCACGTCGATCGAACCCCGGGTGTCCAGCGCGACGCTGACCTCGCCCGGCATGGCGAGGGTGGCGCTGGCCTGGAAGTCGTCGCCGGGCGCGTCGAGCCGGACCAGCGAGCGGACCAGCGGCTCGTGCGCCGCGATGCCCGCGCCGGCCAGGCCGTCGAGCCGGGCCGCCACCCGCTGCGTCGGGCGCAGCCCCTGGTCCGAACGGAACCGCCGGATCTCGGTCACCACCCGCTGGAGGGTGCCGACCTCGACCTCCGCGGCGTCGTCGACCAGGGTACGGTCGGCCACCGGCCAGGCGGCGGTCATCACCGTCTCGCCGCCGGTGAGCGCGGTCCACAGCTCGTCGGTGACGAACGGGATCACCGGGTGCAGCAGCCGCAGCAGCTGGTCCAGCACGTGCCCCAGCACCCGGCGGGTGGCGTCGGCGGCCGGCCCGCCCTCGGCGAGCACCGGCTTGCTCAGCTCCACGTACCAGTCGCAGACGTCGTCCCAGGCGAAGTGGTAGAGCAGGTCGCAGACCTTGGCGAACTCGTACGCCTCGAACTGCTCGTCCACCTCGGCCGTGACGTGCGCCAGCCGGGAGAGGATCCACCGGTCGACGGTCGACAGCTCGGCCGGGGCCGGCAGCGGCCCGTCGGTGTGCGCGCCGTTCAGCAGCGCGAACCGGGTGGCGTTCCAGAGCTTGTTGCAGAAGTTGCGAGAGCCCTGGCACCACTCCTCGCTCACCGGCACGTCCTGACCGGGGTTGGCGCCCCGGGCCAGGGTGAACCGGGTGGCGTCGGCGCCGAACCGGTCGATCCAGTCCAGCGGGTCGACCACGTTGCCGAACGACTTCGACATCTTCTTGCCGTGCTCGTCGCGGACCATGCCGTGCAGGGCGACCACGTCGAACGGCTGCACGCCGTCCATGGCGTAGAGGCCGAACATCATCATCCGGGCGACCCAGAAGAAGAGGATGTCGTAGCCGGTGACCAGCACGCTGGTCGGATAGAACTTCGCCAGGTCCGGGGTGCGCTCCGGCCAGCCGAGCGTGGAGAACGGCCAGAGGCCACTGGAGAACCAGGTGTCCAGGACGTCCTCGTCCTGCCGCCAGCCGTCGCCGGTCGGCGGCTCCTCGTCGGGTCCGACGCAGACGATCTCGCCGTCCGGGCCGTACCAGACCGGGATGCGGTGACCCCACCAGAGCTGCCGGGAGATGCACCAGTCGTGCATGTTGTCGACCCAGGCGAAGTAGCGCTTGGCCAGCTCGGCCGGCTCGATCTTCACCCGGCCGTCGCGCACCGCGTCGCCGGCGGCCTTGGCCAGCGGGGCGGTGTTGACGAACCATTGCAGCGACAGCCGCGGCTCGACCGTGGTCTTGCACCGGGAGCAGTGCCCCACCGCATGCACGTACGGCCGCTTCTCGGCGACGATCTGGCCCTGCTCGCGCAGCGCCGCCACGATCGCCGGGCGGGCCTCGTACCGGTCCAGGCCCTGGAACGGGCCCGGCGCCGTGATGATGCCGCGCTCGTCCATGATCGTCAGCTGCGGCAGATCGTGCCGCTGGCCGATCTCGAAGTCGTTGGGGTCGTGCGCCGGGGTCACCTTGACCATGCCCGTGCCGAAGCTCGGGTCGACGTGCTCGTCGGCGACGATCGGGATCCGCCGGTCGGTGAGCGGCAGGGCCACCTCGGTGCCGATGAGGTGCCGGTAGCGCTCGTCGTCCGGGTGCACCGCGACCGCGGTGTCGCCGAGCATGGTCTCGGCCCGGGTGGTGGCCACCACCACCTCGTCGCTGTAGCGGATCGAGATCAGCTCGCCCTCGTCGTCGGTGTGCTCGACCTCGATGTCGGAGAGCGCGGTGAGGCAGCGCGGGCACCAGTTGATGATCCGGTTGGCCCGGTAGATGAGCCCGTCGTCGAAGAGCTTCTTGAACATGGTCTGGACGGCCCGGGACAGGCCCTCGTCCATGGTGAAGCGCTCGCGGTCCCAGTCGACCGCGTCGCCGAGCCGGCGCATCTGGCCCAGGATGGCGCCGCCGGACTCGGCCTTCCACTGCCAGACCCGCTCGACGAACTTCTCCCGGCCCAGGTCGTGCCGGGACAGCCCCTCGCCGGCGAGCTGCCGCTCGACCAGGTTCTGGGTGGCGATGCCGGCGTGGTCCATGCCGGGCAGCCAGAGCGCCTCGTAGCCCTGCATCCGCTTACGCCGGTTCAGCGCGTCCATGAGGGTGTGCTCGAACGCGTGCCCCATGTGCAGCGAGCCGGTGACGTTCGGCGGCGGGATGACGATGGTGAAGGGGGGCTTGTCGCTCTGCGCCGACGCCCGGAAGTGGCCGGCGGCTACCCACTGCTCGTACCGTCGCTGCTCTACCTCGCCGGGCTGGTACTGGCCGGCAAGGGTCGGGGCGTCGGGGCGCGGGGCATCCAGTCTCTCGGTCACCCTGAAAGTCTACGGAGCGCTTTCGGAGACCCGACGTGCGCCACCTGTTAGTTCGCGTACGGTGGCGGACATGTCCGACGCGCATCTCACCGAGCGTCCGGTCGACGACGGTCCCGAGCCGGTCGACCTGACCGACGAGCCGATCCGGCTCAGCCGCCGCGACCCGGCACTGGAGCCCGAGCGACGCCCCGTCTCCCGGCGGCGGAAGATCGCGCTCGCGGCCGCGCTGGTGGTCGGGCTGGCCGGCGCCGGGGCCCTCGGCCTCGGCGGCTGGCGGGTGCTGGCGGAGAAGGACACCGAGCTGAGCACGCCGGCCACGGTGGCCGGGCTCACCCGGGACGACAGCGACCGGGCCCGCAGCACCGCCGACTATCTGCGCGACGGATTCGCCGCCGACATCGAGCTGGACCGCAGCTTCGGCACGGTCTACACCGACCCGGCGGACGCCAAGCGGTCGGTGCTCCTCTTCGGCGGCACCACCCTGCTCTGGCAGCCGGAGCGGGACCTGGACAGCCTCTTCGGGCTGATGGCCGACGAGACCGGCAAGGTCACCGGCGTGCGCGAAGTGGCCGCCGGCAGCCTGGGCGGCGTCATGAAGTGCGGCACGACCAGCGGGGACGGCGGCGACTTCGCGGTCTGTGGCTGGGCCGACCACGGCAGCGTGGTGATGGGGATGTTCCCGGGCCGGTCCGTGGACGACTCGGCGGCCCTGTTCCGCGAGCTTCGCGAGGGCATCCAGCACCGGTGACCGCCGGCGCCCCTCGGGGCGCCAAAAGCAAGCCTGGAAACGCAGTCAGGGCCACCCCGAAGGGTGGCCCTGACTGGAAGATTGTCCGGCGGTGTCCTACTCTCCCACACCCTCCCGAGTGCAGTACCATCG
>NZ_JBEXLR010000035.1:0-52990 GCF_040610095.1 Micromonospora sp. NPDC004540 | reverse complement strand
TTCTTCGCCACCGCGGAAGTATCCACGGCCATCGTCGTTTCCGTCATCAGGTGCCGCTCCTTGATCAGGAGTTACACCGTTCTTCTTACAGACCCGGCGCCGTGGTCGTGCGGTCTTCTCGATGGGATGCAGGGATGGCTTCTGCCTCTAGCCGGGATCGGACCAGCGCGTCTGCGCTGGAGTACGTAGGCGAGTCGTCGATAAGCTGCGCTCTCTGGGTGTCGGAGTGTGAGAGCGTGCGGCGGAAGATAGCTGTCATCGCGGAGCCCGGCGTGCTCGACGCCTGGGGCGCCGCAATGCTGCTCGGCGAGGCCATGGGGCTGCAGGCGTATAACGTCGGGAACCTCTGCCGAGCGGCAGTGCAGGGCGGCTCGGAATGGGGCCAGCGGTTCGCGAGTCACATGCAGGCCGGCGAGTTGGTACCAGACGAGGTGCTGGCCGAGTTCGTCGCGGACACGCTGGCACGCTCGCCAGGCTGCTGGGTGCTGTTCGGTTACCCACGGACCATTCGTCACGCCGAGCTGCTGGCCGAACACGGCCATGTACCAGACACCGTCATCGAGGTGATGCTCGACGAGGACCGCATCGACCAAGACTGGCGGCTGGCCGCAAGACGCGAACAGTTCCCGCAGATGCTCGCCGAGCACCGGCTGCGCGCGGCTCCAGTAAGGGGGTTTTATCACGCCTCTGACGCATTTCACGTACTGCAGCAGTACGCATCGCTCGAGGAGCTCGCTGCCAATCTGCGCGCAATCGTGGTCAGCACGGGGAAGTAAGCCATCAGGTCCAACCCGGTGTACTGATCTGCCGCCGACCGTGCCCAGGTTGCTGCCGCGGGGCGGTCAGGCCGTCCTGAGCCAGCGGCCGTGGATGTCCTTGTAGCGCAGCGGGTCAACGGCGGCCGGGTCATCGAGGAGGGTGACCAGCAGGGCGCCGTTCGGGAGCGGGCGCGTGCGAGCGGCAACCTCGGGCAGGCGTGGCGGTGGCAGACGAGCGTCGGGGCCAACGTAGGTCCACCAGCCGAGTTCAGCCGGCCAACCGGCGGCCGGGTGCTGGGCGTCGTGGATGCCCCATTTCCATATCTGATCGCTCGACCATTCGTCGAGGACTCGGCCGACGTCGGCGTTCAGGCGCTGCGCGACGTCAAGCCACAATCCGGTCAGGCGGCCGTGCAGCTCGCGGAAGGTGTCCGCCTCGGGCACCGGGCGGCGATAGCAGAAGCATGAGTCCAGCGCCCAGACGAGGCGCCCGTCTTCCCAGTTGACGAAGATGTCGATGTCGCCGTTCGTCCAGAGCTGGCCGTGCTCCGTGCCCGTCGCCATGGCGGCGAGCGCCGTGTCGGAATCCTCGACCGTGCGTAGGTCAGCGTCGCGATTGGTGAACAGGTTGATCAGCCCGTCGGGACGTTGCGGGCGCAGATCCTGCTCCGCCGCCAGTGCATACAACTGGCGAAGAGCCGGGCCCGCCGTCACGGGTACCCGCAGTTCCCAGATCCAGTCCGACCCCACGTCCGCAAAGTACCGATCCGCTTCTATTCACGACAAGCCGGTTGCGAGATCCGCTCATGCCGGCGTCCCGCTCTAAGAGCGGCACCGGACGGGCCCTATTGAACGGCATCCTCATTTGCCGCTGAGCACGCGCGACCCATATGAACTAGAGGTGGTCGCAGTACGGAGAGCAACGACGGCCAAGGGCGTGGCCCAGATCCCGCAGAAGAGTGCCCAGGCGCTCGACCTCCTCGGCCGTGGGCGGAGTGATGGCTGCGCCGACGCGATGTGCTCTCCGGCCTCGTACAGCGCGACGTACAGATCTTCCGCGGTTGCGCGGTCGAGCCGCAGAACGATGTCGTCCCCCATACGCAGACCCTGATCGCACGTCTCTCGGCACCGGTTGGCCAAGGTCGGGTGCGCGGACATGCCGCGATCCGAGCGGTTGGTAGAGCTGGGCGGGGAAACAGATTGGGAGCGGCGCTCCGCGCGAGATGCGGGACCTGTCGGCGCATGTGGTCGATGGCTGGCCGCGTACGGGGACTCGAGCCGTTAGGACGGCGAGTTGGCCAAAATGTGCCGTGCCCGGGCTTCGTCGGCCGGCGCGACCAGCACGCGCACTCCCTCCAACTGGAGTGAGCCCAGTTCGCCACCCGCGTCGTCGGCGGTGACCCAGGCGTCGATGCCCTCGCTCTGCAGCAAGCCCGCCACAATGTCGCCCTCGGCGCGGCTCGACACGCTGGCGACGGGCACCGTCCGGTTGGTCACGAACCGGACCATACCGCGTACGGGGATTGTGATAGTCAGGAACCGCCGTGGCGAGCATCCGCTTCCGGCAATCCGCTCGCCGCGGCGGCTGGGCCGGAGCGGGAAAGTGCCGCCTTGTAGGGCGCTTCGGGGCGCTGGCGGTTTCGTCGTAGGTTTGATCGGGTCGCCTGTCAATCTCTACTGTCGCACGGTGGGTGTGGACTGGAACGCAGAGCTGGTCGACCAACTTGAGTGGCACTGGCAGCATCAGCTTCGGCCACGGCTGGACGGGCTGACCGACGTCGAGTACTTCTGGCAGCCGGTCCCGGGCGCCTGGACCCTCAGCCGGCGCGGCCAGAGTTCTGCGCCGTTGTCGGTCGGCGCAGGCGAATTCACCTTGGACTACGCCAGCCCGCCACACGACCGCGCGCCGGTCACCACGATCGCCTGGCGGCTGGCGCACCTCATCGACGTGTTCGGACCACCGGCGACACCCCACTTCGATGGCCCGCTTGCCGGTCACCGGGCGGTCGCCTACCCGGGCACCGCCGAGGCAGCACTGCGCCAGCTCGACGACGGGCACGATGCGTGGACCCGCGATGTTCGCCACCTCGGCGCCGCCGGATTAGCTCAGCCGCAAGGTGCCATCTCACCGCCGGAGTACGCGGATGCAACGATGGCGAAGCTCATCCTGCACGTACACCGCGAGGTCATTCACCACGGCGCCGAGATATCCCTGCTGCGCGACCTCTATCTATGGAAAGGCAGCCGAGGTCACCTATGACCGGGTAGTCCTTCCGATCTGGTGCACGCTCATGCCGCCGTCCGTGCGCTACAGGGTGTTCCGGCTTGATCGGGACTGAGTTTGCTCCTCCGCCTGTTCGAGCCAGCCCCGGTACCAGCGCGTGAAGCCCGTCGGGCTCCCGTCGGGCTCGTGCAGAGGCCGGAACCCGCCGTCGCTGGCGGTGTCGTCCGCCCACATCTGACCGCGAGCTGGTCCGCTGATGACGAGAGCTTCGCGGTAGGCGCAGCCGAGGTGACAGAGATAGAGCAGCCCGATGGAGTGTTCGGGCGAGAAGGCGATGGCTTCGTGCTGCTGCCAGTAAGCGTCTTCAGCCTCGTTGAACTTGCCTTCGGAGTCGAAGTCCGCCTCGTCGGGGGGATCCGGCAGGTCGTCTGCGGGGTTGAATGCGTCGGTGTGCGGGAACGGCTGGCTCAACGTTTCCAGGTCGGTGAGTTCGGCGCCGTCGCCTTCCCAGCGCCAGCGGCCGTCTACCCGTTGGACAGGAAAGAGGCCGTACGCCGGGCCCGTGCCCCCACGACTGACCTGTAGGAGAAAGCAACGGTACTTGGCAGGTAGCTCGACATCTAGCTGTGATTCCAGCTCGGCCAGCTCATCCGTGGTCAGAGGCGGCTCGCGTCGCCACTGATGGCTGTTGGCGCCGAAGACCGTGCCGGCAGACGGGTGCGTCGACAATCTGGCCAGGCGGTCGGGTACATCCGACCAGTCCGAGAGGATCACGGCAACACCCTAGACGTGTCCTGCGGGCGCCCTCATGCCGCTGATCGCGCCTCTTGACCGGCGTCGAGGATCGTATGCCCCAGCGATAGGTGGCACGCGAGTGACGCAACGTGACAGCCGAGCCCGGAGGGAGCCGACCAACTGGTGTCGGCGACGCGTGAAGACTGAGCCTCTGGCGGGCGAATCTGGACCCCCCTTCCAGTATCGGGAGGGTGTTGAGCGTGGAGGACTGGGCGGAGATCCGTCGTCTGCATCGGTCTGAGGGGATGCCGATCAAGGCGATCGCTCGCAAGTTGGGTGTCGGCCGGAACACGGTGCGTCGGGCGTTGGCGGCGCAGGGGCCTCCGCGATATTCGCGGCCGGCGAAGCCGTCGATCGTGGATGCGGTGGAGCCGCAGATCCGGGCGTTGTTGCAGCAGTGGCCGCAGATGCCGGCGACGGTGATCGCGGAGCGGGTCGGGTGGACGCGGTCGTTGACGGTGCTGAAAGACCGGGTGCGCCTGTTGCGGCCGTTGTTCACGCGGCTGTCAGGCTGACTCCACCGATAGCTGACGGTGCGCGTCCGCCAGGCGCACGGCCGGCGCGATAATGCCGGGATGGTGCGACGGTGGAGGCGACGGGACCGGGAACAGGTCGTGGCGGGACTGCTCAGCGCGGCTCTGCTGGAGATCCGCATGCTCGCCTTCAGGCCGGACCTGTCCAGGCATCCCGACGGTCACCTCGCCGAGATCCACCTGATCGCCGACGTGTGTCACAACCTGCCGAGGGCAGCCGCGGTACGCGCGGCCAACGGGTTCGACCCGTTCGTCTACATGTGGCAGACCGCTACCGCTGATCAGCAGCGGTGGCTCAGCGGGCATCTAAAGAGTTTGGGCGTCGACCACCGATACCTCGTGCAAAACCCTTCCTGGCCGCCGCCCGTCACAACGCCAGCGCAACGCCCTAGGCTGGCCCGCCGTGGCTGGCGGATCCCGCGCAACCCCGGCGGCTTCGTCGCTGTAGACACCGCCAAACTTGGGGAGCTGGTGCGGGAGGCTCACGCGCTTGAGCCTTCAGGCCGCAAGTCACCCGAATGGACGATCGCGCACCTGCGGCCAGAAGGCCAGCACATCCTGCGCCCCAGTCGGCTTGGCGAGCCGCTGTTCCTGCCGGATGGCCCCGGCGACCTTCGCCAGTACCGTGGCCTGATCCAGATGCGCGACGGCGCCACCGTCGTCGACCACCTGCGTATACGCGAGTCCAGCTTCGCGAGCCTGCCCGCGAAGCTGAGCCCGATCGACCGTTGGCTGCTGGCCGCCGCGCCATACGGCAGCCGCGAACGAGACGTCTATCTCTGGGGCCGCGACCACCGCTCCGCCGAACCGGACTGTTCGCAATGCTTGGCATTGGCATTGGCATCGGCATCGGCATCGGCTGGCACGCCTAGGTCCCGTCCGGAGTTGTGATCACGGTGGTGTGGAGGCCGGCCGGTCGGCCGCCTCCATGCTGCCACCCAGTCACATGCAGAACCTCAGGCAGACTGCTTAGCCTGGGCGGCGTCCCCATGCCGAGATCAGCGGCGCGAGGGTGAGGTCGAGCTCGCCGGCCTCGACGGCGGCCAAGTGCGCGTCGATTTCGACGTCGTTGGCCAGCCCTGCGGCGAGCAACTCGGCGCGGACCATGCGCACCGTCGCGGTCTCCAGCCGGTCGCAGGCTACCCCGCCGACCGGGAAGCAGCCGGCCGCCGTGACATCGACTAGGCCCGCCGCACGCAACGCCCGCGGCAGCGTACGGCCGTAGCGCAGATCGGCGCCGCGGCGGGTCATCAACTCCCGGACGGCGCGCCGCAGCCGGTTGGCGCGCCGCTGCGCCGGGCCAACCTCATCGAGGCAGGCCAGCGGCTGCAGCTCGGTGTCGGCATCCTCTACCAATAGCCAACCGCCGGGCCGCAGCGCCGCCACCAATGTCGCCATCGCCCGGGCACGGTCGGGCACGTGAACGAGCACGAGCCGCGCGTGTACCAGGTCAAACGTGCCTGGCTGCGGGGGCGGGTCCCCGACGATGTCGTGCCGGAGCACCTCGTACCCGCCGTGCGGGTCCAACCAGGCCGGATTGATGTCCGTGGCCAGCACGTAACCGGTTGGTCCGACGGCCGTGGCGAGTGCCTCGGGAATGCTCGGGCCTCCGGCGCCAACTTCCCAGCAGCGCCAGCCAGCCCTCACTCCGAGCCGGTCGAAGTGCCCACGCGTGACACCGTCGAACAGCTCGGCCAGCCAGGTGAACCGCTCGCCCGCCTCCACCCTGGCGTTGTCGAGCAGGTAGCGGTGGTCCGCGAAAGACCCGGGGGAGTCCGGCGATGGGGGCCTGGACCGCGCGCCAGCAGTATTCACCGGCCCGCCCGCGGTCGTGTCCGGCTCGGACCCGGGGTCGACGGCGGGCTGCGATGAACTCATGCCCACATCCTCACGCCTGACCGCGTGCTGTGTCAGCGCGACGCGGGATGAAGCCAGACACGGCCTGGCTGCACCCAGCCAGGCCGACTCCTCGCCCTCGACACGATTGCCCGCTCATCCGGGACCTCGGTGTCCCGACGCTTTCCGGCCGCTTGGCCGCGCTGCGCCAACTCGTACTCCAGGCCCCGGCGCCGATCGTCGTTGCGACATCTGTTGCCTATTGGTGTGCTGACGTGAAGGCTTCGCCGGTGTCATGGGGTGCCAACGCCGGACAGAGAGTGCCAACGGTCGCTGGTAGTCACATCAGGGCTTGTCAGAGCACGAAGACGCCCTCGTCGTAGTTCGGGTTGTCCGCTACGGGCTGGCCGTGGTTGCTGGGCAGCGCCGTGAGGCGGACCCGGCCGGTGGCGCCGGCCGGGAGCCAGACTGCTTCGGCGGGTTCGTTGTGGTGGGTGGCGGTCGCGGCCGGGACGTCGCGGGGCTGGCCGCGTAGAAGCCGGTGGAGGTGTTCTTCGCGTTGATCGCTGTGAAGTCAACATCGTCGCGACCAGCGCGATGATGCCCATGACCCAGCCAGTGATGTTGGAGATGACCTGGGCAATGGACTTCGGGCCTTCACCATCAGGGGCGGCAGCGGCCAGAACAAGGTCGTTGAGTACGGAGATCGTGTGCATTGCGGCGCTCCACTGGGACGTGTGGGCCGCCGCGGTGGGGACCGGGCGAAGGACCGTGCGGTCCGGTGGGGGCGCTCCTCCCTTGCGTTTAGCGAAGGGTCGCGGTGCCAGTACGCCGCGCCAGCCATGCCGGGCCGATGGCCTCGCCGGATGCAAGGTCCCCACCCGGCGGCATGCCGTGGATGACATGCACCGCCCAGATCTCGGCTGTCAGCTCGGATGAACTTGCCGCCTGCCTGTCACAGCCTGACAAGACCGGTCAGCGACTCGTCGCTGGCAGCCTTCTTGTCGACCATCCGCTTGTCCCGCCGTGCTAACTAAGAGGCGTAGGCTGCTGGCCCTGAACGCATCGGGTACTGCGGCTGGCCTACTTTCCCCGAAGGGCTGGTGGTACCAGGTGAGAGCAGTCGTGTACGACCGGTACGGGTCCCCGGATGGGTTGCGGATCGAGAATCTCCCCAAGCCCTCGCCCGCTGCCCGACAGGTGCTCGTCAAGATTGCGGCGACCTCGGTGAATTTGAGCGATTGGGAGACCCTGCAGGGTTCGCCACTGTATTCGCGCATCGGTGGGCTGCGCTCCCCGGCACGCCGGACCCTCGGCTCGGACATCGCCGGATGGGTCGACGCGGTGGGCCCGGCCGTCACTCGGTTCCGACCCGGTGACGAGGTGTACGGCGACAACCTCATGCTCAAGGGCGGTTTCGCCGAGTACGCGATCGCGCCCGAATCGGTCCTGGCGCGCAAGCCCGCCGCCCTGACCTTCGCCGAGGCGTCGGCGATCCCACAGGCGGGCGTGATCGCACAGCAGGGCATCGCGGGCGCCGCAGCCGGCAACCGGGTCCTGATCAATGGCGCCGGCGGAGGATCCGGCGCATTCGCGATCCAGCTAGCCAAACGACTCGGCGCCCAGGTAACCGGCGTCGACAACGCGGGCAAGCTCGACTTCATGCGGTCCGTCGGCGCGGACGAGGTGATCGACTACCGCAGCCGCGACTTCACCCGCAGCGGCCCGTACGATCTCATCCTCGATCTGGTCGCGCACCGATCGGTGTTCGCCTACCGCCGGGCACTAGCCCCCGGCGGCCGCTACCGGTGCGTCGGCGGATCGGTCCCGGCGCTACTGCGCGTCCTGACGATCGGCGCGGTGGCCGGCCGGCTCACTAACCGTCGGCTGGGCGTGCTCGCCGTCCGGGAAGGGCCGACCCACTTCGAACCGGTGGCCGATCTCTGCGTAGCGGGTGACCTCGTCATCCACATCGACCGGGCCTTCACGCTCGACGAGACGCCCGAGGCGTTGGCCCACGTGGGTAAGGGACGCGCCCATGGAAAGGTCGTCGTGAGCGTCAACTGACCAGCGACCGCAGATTTCTCCGCGGTCGGCGCCGCGAACAACCGGATCTGCCGATGTGCGTGCGACGGTTGACCGGTTGACAGAAATCAAGCTGGACAGTGTCGGATCTGCCGGATGCCGTTCGTAGCGTATGCAGAGACGGACGTCGGGTCCGGGGACGATCAGAGGGAGCGGACATGCCTGAGTACCTCATCTACTTCAATCAGCAGTGGGTGGGTGACCACACCGAGGAGTGGTTCCGCGGGCGCGGTCCACTCGCCAGGGCGGTTGTTGATGAGATCAAGGCCGCCGGGGCATTCGTCTTCGCCGGCGGCCTGGAGGAAGAGGACGGCCCAGTCTTCAACGCAGACGCCACAAGCGGTGCGATGGTCTTCACCGACGGGCCCTATGTCGAGAGCAAGGAGTTCCTGGGTGGCCTGACCATCGTGGACGTGCCGGATGAGGCGACCGCCCGGATGTGGGCCGGAAAAATCGCGGAGGCATGCGGCTGGCCGCAGGAGGTTCGCCGGTTCAAGGCGCGGCGCGTCTTGCAGGGATGAGATCGTCACTCGTCGGCTGAGGCTTGAGCCGAGGCGTGGCCGGCACCGGGGCGACATCGTTGCTGCGATATCGGCAAGGATTCGACCAGGCACGGGGGCGGCCAGAAAAGTGCCGCCCCCGGAGCCGGCCGACGAAAGCGCTTCGCCGTACTCATCTGGCTCCCCTCTGTGTCAAGACACGGCTGGGAGCGGGGTTCTATGCTGGGTGTCGGCGGGTCCGGGAAGTGACTTCTCCGAAGAGCCGTCGACCGACCCCGGATGTCACCGACAGCACAGACGCGGCCCGGCTCCGGCGGGATCCTGAAGCGGGCTCCTACGGCCCGGTTTGACGCGCGCTTCGGTAGGGAAATTTCGCGGACACCTCATGAAGGAGGCTGTATGGAGATGTCCGCTAGCGTCGGGCGCAGTTGCCGGCAGCCGACACGTCCATGCGCGGCGGCGCGTGTTGTAGCGCCGGCCGCGAGGGGGCGAGCCTAATGGCTCGCGTCGGTCGCTACGGGATCCCAGGGTTCGTGTGGTTCCTGTTCTGGCTCGTCGTCTGCATCTTGATCGTCATTCTGTTGGCGCTGCTCATTCACCACTTCGGAGGCGCCTCGCTATCACTCAAGCTCGGCCACTTCTACCTGAACATCGGGGTCACCTGACCTGCCAGATCGTCGACACTCCGGCGCCGGTACCGCACCAGGCGTGTTAGCCGTCACCTTTGGTGAGGGCTAACACGGCTTGGAAGCGAGCAAGCGTGAAGTGCCAGCCCGGTGCGCAAGCGCTTGCCGGGGGACTGGATAGCCCATCGGTGCGGAGTGTCATTGACGTCGGCGTCGGATTGCTTCAGGGCGGACCACCTTCAAGCCGTCCAGTTGGGCCGGCTCGGACCGTCAGAATCAACCGGCCCGCGTGTGTCCTTGAACCCTCGCTGATTCGCGTAGAGATCTCCACTAGCGCCGATGAAGTCGATCGCCGCGCGAAGTTGCTGCTCGCGGGTCCATCGTCGGTGCTCTCCGCGCCCAGTGAGCCAGGCCCCGAGGACGACGCCGATCAGCCCGACGAGTGCGCCGACCATACCTGCCACGAACGCCGCGACGAGCCGATGTCACTGGCATGGACGACTACCGGCGCAAGCGAAGATGGCTGAGGCAGCGACGAAGTAGCCAACGGCTCGGCAGAAGCTGTGAAGCAGGGTCGGATCCGTCGAGCAGCCAAGCGAGCAGCCAAACCAACGAGCATGAGCGGACGATCGCGGACGGGGACCATGTGTCCGGCACGAGGACCAGGCGGTGGACCAGCACCGGGCAGCCGACTCGTAATGCGTAGGGTCCTTCGGCCAGGATGAATCCGACCGCTGGATCCGCCCGCGCCCGGCGCGAGCGGGATCGGCGAAGACGGATCAGCTGACCGCGAGCTCTCCGGTTGCGGCGACATCGCCCTCGAGACGCGCGGCTGGACGGACCAGCGTCCGCGCGACGAGCACGAACGGCGGCAGCAGGAGCAGGTTGGCCAGAGCGAACATCGGATTCATGCCGCCGGAGAGCAGTGTGACGACCACCCAGGCCGGCGCGCAGGCGAACGCCCACCACGGCACCAGGCCAGCGCGGGCGTGACCGAGCAGCAGCAGCAGCGGGCCGAGCAGCAGGCCGAGGGCCATGCCGATCAGCGTCGCGTCCTCCATTCCGGTGCCGCCGACACCGTCGTACACGGCCAGGGCGACCTGGCCGGCAGCCGTAGTGGTGCGCCGCGACCGCGTTGAGCTCGACGTAGCTGGCCTGGTGCATGGCCCACGAGACAGCGCTGGCGACCGCGATGAGGCCGGTGACGCCGGCCCACCGCTCGCGGGCCTGACGCAGGCTCTCGACCAGGCCCACCATGGCGGCGACCCAGACGGGCGCGGTGACGAACACGAGCCAGCCGAACAGTTCCCAGGTACCGCCGCATCACCGAAGGCCTCAGCAAGCAAGAGATCCTGCGCTGCCTAAAGCGCTACGTCGTCCGCGACGTCTACACCGCCCTACGCGCCGACTTCGCCGCCCTCGCCCCTTGACCTCCATTTGCGGTTACGCCGCTGCCTGCGCCCAGGCCAGGTGCACGGCGTGCCGCGACCTCCCGCCGTCGGGCCAGGTGCCGACGGGTCGGCCCGAGTTGCGGTCGCCGGCATTCAGGGGCCGACGGTGATGACGTCCAGGACCACCGTGACGCCCGATGCGCGTCGGACGACCTCCAGTTGCTCCGCCGTCATCACCGCCGCGAACCCGGTAAAGCTGAACCGGTATAGCCCCCGCAGCGTGACACCCGCACGTTCGGCTGTTCCGGCCGGGTCGGTGCCGTGCTCCATCATTACGATGTAGGAGTCGGGGACCCGCTCCGGCCCGGTGGTCGGTCGATAGGGGGCGGGTCGGCCGGGTTCATCGGGCGTGATCAGTTCGACAGCCGCGTGTGCCCCCGCGGCGGCCACCTGGGTCGGGTCGAGTTCCGCTCCGAAGCCCCTCTCCCACGTTCGGTACACGGCAGTGGCGGAGACCTGGAGCTCCTTGAGTATCGCCTGGTGCTCGGGGGGTCGTCGGGGTCCGGTCTGAGGCTTAAGCCAGACCATGAAGTCACGTGCTCCGTCAGCGTTCATGGCTCCCATCCATAGTTGCCGCTCACTATGAACGGAGCGAGCGGTTGGTGTGCTTGGTGCTATGTGTCCCGCAAGCCCCCGTGGTTTCGGTCTGTACCCGAGAAGGGGACGGTGGGCCGGGTCGGCGGTTGGGCGCCGACTCTGAAGCGGCTCCGGCTGGTCTGCCTTGCCTACCGAGGCTGCTGGTTCGTGACGTACACGCCCTTGCCTTGCCGGCCGTCGATCAGCCAGTCGGCTTTGCGTAGGGGCATGGCGGCACGGATGGCAGTGTTGCTGACCTCGTAGTGCTCGCACAGGGCAGCGAAGGATGACAGCTTGTCGCCCGGCTTCAGTTGGCCGGAGCTGATCTGTTCGCGGATATCCCGGGCGACCTGTAGGTATGCGGCTTCAGACATCGGTGGTGCTCCCAGCTTGGCGGCTGGTGCAAGCAGATCACACCGCAAGCTCCCTGTCGGCAGTGTGAGCGACCCGGGCCCGAGAACGCCCGACAGGATCCCTGTGGAGCACGATCTGGTGCGCACAAGCTCAGCCAGCCCTTCACCCGCTGGTCCATCCGCAAACTGCTCGCCTACCTGCGCAAGGTCCACTGCCGGGTGATCCGCATCGACCGCGAGGCCCTTCGCTAACCCCGGGCCCAGTGGCGCCCGCAGGACTGGTCCTCTACTTCTACGAGCGCGTCCCGCTCGACGGCCTGCAGACCACCACTGGCTGTCCTGGCTGGCCGTGCAACCCGGCTACGGCTGGCCGGTCGCCGACGAACTGCTGCGCCAGCACCACCACGTGGTCGACCGGACCGGCCACCCGGTGTACGCCGTCGTCACCACCGAAGGCGCCCGAAACCTGCTCTGCCAGCACGGCTACCGGCCGGATCTTCCACTGCACCTACCCAGCGGCCCGAAGCTCTGGCCCCTGACGCGCGCGCCGGCCGCCCGATCCGGAGTAACAGCTCCAGCTGAACGTTCCTCCGGTGAACCCCGGCCGGCCCTACCCCTGGCGGCCGGGACACCACGAGGGCCCGGAAGGTGTGACCGCGTAAGTCCGCAGGGGAGTGCGGACCCGCCACCCGAGGCCACCCTTCCGGGCCTTTCAGCTGCGGGTTGACGATTACCCTTGGCCGGTGGCGTCCACGGTTTGGTTCGTTGGGGTGTCGACAGGCAAGTCGTTAATCCATGAGGCGTTCCCGATCTGGATGGGCGACCTTGGTCTCGACGTACGCCTCGTCGGTCGCGACGTGCCTTTGGCCGCCCCTGCTGAGGCGTACCGCGCCTTGATGACCGAGCTGGCTGGCAGCGATGACGTGCTCGGCGCGGTCATCACGACGCACAAGGTGGCCGTACTGCGCGAGGCCGGTGACCTGGTCGACTGGCTCGACCCGTTGGCGGCCGAGTGCGGAGAGGTCAACGCCATACGGCGTGAGGCGGGCAGGCTGGCCGGCTTCGCCCGGGACCCGATCTCGATCGGGCGAGTCGTCGATGACATCTGGCCCGACGGAGAACACGTCGTCTGTCTGGGAGCCGGCGGTAGCGCGATCGCGCTCGGCCGTCATCTGCTTGCCCGTCCCGTGCCACCGGCCCGCTTGGTGTTCACCGACCGCAGCGATGCGGCCGGCCGCCACCTGCGGGCCGTGCTCGGTCCGTGGGCCGAGTCCCGGCGAGTGCGCCTCGAGGTACACCTCGGCGCGGGCCCGTGGGATCACCTCGTCGCGTCAGGTCCGCCCGGCACGCTCGTTGTCAACGCCACCGGACTCGGCAAGGACCGTCCTGGTAACCCCCTGTCGCCGGTCGCCGAGTTCCCGCCCGCTGCGCTGGTGTGGGACCTGAACTACCGGGGTGACCTGACCATGCTGCGGCAAGCCCGCGCTCATGATGGGCTGGTCGTACACGACGGTTGGCAACTGTTCTGCCACGGATGGGCCGCCGCCCTCGGCCCCATCCTCGATCTGCCAAACGAAAGGGGCACAGCCGGCCGGTTCGCCATGCTCGCAGCACCCCTACCTGCGCGGCCTGAAGCTTGCTGCTGACCCTCGGCCACCGGATATGCCTCGCCAGAAGCGGGCACCTGATGCCGTGGACCCGGCAGACCGAAGCCAGCCGGCGGCTGCGTCAAGGGCACTCGGGGATCTAGCCCGCAGGCCGTCGGCCGGTGAGGGCGGAGGGTTCGTGTGGTCGCGCTGATTCCTTGAGCGCTGCTCCCCGCCACGACGGGTCGTCGGTGCGGTACCGCACAGCGGATTGACGGGAGCCTCGGCTTGTGCCAACTTCTAGGTTGTCTAGACGACCTGGAGGAGTCATGGCCAAGGCGCCGCTTTACGTGCGGATCGAACGGGAACTGCGGACGCGTCTCGCCCAGGCGCAGCCCGGTGACCTGGTCCCGGCGGAGTCGGTGCTCGCCGAGGAGTTCGGGGTCGCCCGGATGACCATCCGGGCGGCGCTCAACGCTCTCGAATCCGACGGCCTCATCGAGCGGATCCAGGGCCGGGGCACGTTCGTGCGGCAGCGGCCCGAACCACGGGCCGCCGGGACCCTGATGAGCTTCCAAGACCAGGTGCGCAGCTGGGGACGTGTTCCGGCATCGCGGCTGGTGGAAGCCGAGGTCCGGGCAGCGTCCCCCGCGGAGGCAGCGGCTTTGCAGCTGACCGCGGCAGCGCCGCGGGTGACCTCGATCGTGCGGGTGCGGCTCGCCGATGACGTGCCCCTGGCCATCGAGTACGCCTGCTTCCCGCCTCACCTGAGCACCCTGCTCGATCTCGACTTGGAAACCGGCTCGCTGCACCGCGCCTTGGGCGAGAGAGGGCTGCGCCCCACGCTCGGCTCCTCGACGCTGACCGCTCAGCGGGCCGGATCCGACGGCGAGTTGCTGCACGTGCCGGCGGACGAGCCGCTGCTGGTCGAGACCCGGCTCATCGTCGACCAGCATTCGGCGCCGCTGGAGTACACCGTCAGTCGCTACGTCGGCGACCGCTACGACCTGCACGTCACCTTCGACGTGCAGCCACCCCGGACCGGAGACCCCCGATGAACATCGCCAATATGATCGACCATTCGCTGTTGCGCCCCGAACTCACCACCGACGACATCCGGCGCGGTTGCGAGATCGCGGCATGCCGCCAGGTCGCCTCGGTCTGCGTACGCCCCTCCGACGTCGGACTCGCCAAGGCCGCCCTCTCCGACACCGGCGTGCTCGTCGGTACCGTGGCCGGTTTCCCGCACGGCGACACCCGCACCACGATCAAGGCCGCCGAGACCCGCGAACTGGTCGACGCGGGCGCCGACGAGGTCGACATGGTGCTGCACATCGGCCGCCTGCGCAGCGGCGAGACCGCGTACGTGTACGACGACATCGCCGCCGTGGTCGCCGCCGCGCAGGGCCGGGTGGTCAAGGTGATCCTGGAGAACGCGTACCTGACCGACGAGCAGAAGGTCACCGGCTGCCGCATCGCCGAACAAGCCGGGGCGCACTTCGTCAAGACCAGCACCGGCTTCGCCCCCGGCGGCGCCACCCTGTCCGACATCCAGCTGATGCGCGCCGCGGTCTCCCCGCACGTCGAGGTCAAAGCCGCTGGCGGTGTCCGCAGCCTCGACACCCTGCTCACCCTGCATGAAGCCGGAGCGACCCGGTTCGGCGCGACCGCCACCGAGACCATCCTCGACGACTTCGCCGCCCGCGAACGCGGCGACCACCCCACCACTGCTGCGGCCCCATCCGGCAGCGACTACTGAAGCGACTCGACCGAGATCGGCGGCAAGCGCCTGCACTGGATCTGCTCGGCGGCCACCCTGCGCGGTGACCGCCCTACCAACCAGGACCAATACGTCGTGGTCCACGATCCGGGAGGCGATCATGGCAAGGTCGCTCGCCAGCGGTGGCGTCCTGCGCGGCCGGGGCTCCCGGATGCGTTCGTAGCGCTGATCGAGGGTGGGCCAGCCGGTGATCAGGGGGGCGCGCCTTGTCTGGCGAGTCGACCCATTCGAACCGGGGTCGCGGCCGGGATGCCCTGGCGTAAATGGCGGTCAGGCAGCGTTCGGCGGTCGACTTGTCAGTTGGCTGCGTGGACAGGGCGTGATCGAGCCCGAGCCTGGGCGGCCGGCAGGGGCGCGCTGATCACCAAGCGCAGGGCGCGTAGTCCTTCAGGAAGCAGCCGTAAAGGTCTTCGCCCTGTTCGCCGCGGACGATCGGGTCGTACACCCGGGCTGCGCCGTCGACCAGATCCAGCGGGGCGTGGAAGCCGGCGTCCGCCAGTCGCATCTTCGTCGGGTGGGGCCGCTCGTCGGTGATCCAGCCGGTATCGACGCTGGTCATGAGGATGCCGTCGGCCAGCATCTCCTGGGCGCTGGTCCGGGTCAGCATGTTCAGCGCGGCCTTGGCCATGTTGGTATGCGGGTGCCCCGGCCCCTTGTAGCCGCGCGCGAACTGCCCCTCCATCGCCGACACGTTCACCACGTACTTACGGCGGGCGGTCGCTGCGGCCATCGCCGGTCGCAGCCGGCTGACCAGCACGAACGGCGCGGTCACGTTGCACAGCTGCACTTCGAGCAGCTCGACCGGGTCCACCTCGTGCACCCGCTGCACCCAACTGTTGACCGGATCGAGGTCCGGGACCAGACCGCCGGCGTCGATGGCGGTGGCTGCCGCGATCCGTTCTGGCGAGGCGGAGCCGCTGGTCAGCGCCAACGCGGTGAGCGCGTGCGGGGTGACCGTGGCCGACTTCGGCGGGGCAGTCAGGCTGCTCGTCGGGTCGCCCCGGCCGGCCGGTTTGGCGAACGTGATCAGCTCCGGCAAGGGGCCGTCCGGCAGGGCCGCCGCCTCCGCGGCGACGAGCTGCGCGTACGCCCCGGGCGTGCGGCGGACGGTCTGCGCCGCGTTGTTGATCAGGATGTCGAGTGGTCCCTGGCCGCTGACCGAGTCAGCGAGGGCGATCACCTGGGCGGGGTCGCGCAGGTCGATTCCGACGATTCGCAGGCGGTGCAGCCAGTCCCCGCTGTCCGGCATCGCGGCGAATCGGCGGACCGCGTCGTGGGGAAACCGCGTGGTCACCGTGGTGTGCGCCCCGTCGCGCAGCAGCCGCAGCGCGATGTACATGCCGATCTTCGCCCGGCCGCCGGTGAGCAGCGCACGCCGGCCGGTCAGGTCGGTGCGGGCGTTCCGGCGCTCCCGGTTGAGCGCGGCGCAGGGCGGGCAGAGCTGATGGTAGAAGGCGTCCACCTCGCGGTAGCGCTGCTTGCAGACGTAGCAGCCGCGCGGATTGTGGAGGAAGCCGGCCGTGGTACCCACGGTGGGGGAGGCGAGCGGGATGCCCTGGGTCTCGTCGTCGATCCGGCCTGGGGCGCCGGTGGCCGTGGCCGCCGTCACCGCGCGGTCCGCCGCCGCGATGGCATCCCGCCGTTCCTCGCGTCGCCGCTGCTTGATCACCTTGTAGAACTTCGCGGTGGCCCGCTGCACCCGCACCACGTCGGGGTGATCGGAAGGCAGGTCCTCCAACGCCTCAAAGACGCTGAGACAGGTCTCCAGCAGGCTCCGATCGATGCCGTATTGACCGGTTTCCGTAATGTTGTCCGCCGCCATGCCGTCGCTGTCTCATCCCGTTTCCTGCGCCGGATCTGCCCGGCCCACCCCAAGTCCGACCCGGAACTGTACGCACCGCAGGGCCTCCGCCGCACCCGCGTCGCGTCGGGGCCGTCGCCGACGTCGGATGCTGGTACCAACCGCGCGCTGAGGCGCCTGCTCCCAGCGAGTGTTCTCACGAACGTCCGGACGATCCTCGCCGACGAGACCCGCGACACCGCCGTCGCCTTCTGGCATCGCGCCCACGCCTGATTCACCACCTGCGGCATCACCGTCCGCCGGGTACTCACCGACAACGGCTCCGCCTACAAGTCCCACCTCTGGCGCGACACCCTCAGCACCGCCGGCATCGCGATCAAGAAGAAGCCCCTGCCCCCAGACCAACGGCAGGGTGGAACGCTTCCGCCGCACCCTGACAGAGGAATGGGCCTACGCCAAGACGTACCCTCGCTTCGCTGCGAGAGCGATTTCGACCGATATGCTGCCCTTGTCGGCCTATTGTGCCTAGGCTCGGTGAGTCATCCGCCTCAGCTCACAGCGGGATAAACCATGCCCAAGCGGTCAACTGCCGAGCCTGGCCAGGACCGCCAGCCGGCGATCCTGGCGCCGGCCCAATTCGGCGGCTTTCCCGGCCCGGTGCGGCGGCCATGGCCCGGCGCCACACTGGTCAAGCTGCTCGCCACCACCGACGCCAAGCAGATCGGCCTGCTCTACCTGACCACGTCCTTCTTCTTCTTCATCGCCGCCGGCATCGAGGCGTTGCTCATGCGCGCCGAACTGGGCCGCCCGGGTCTTCAGTTCCTGTCGCAGGAGCAGTACAACCAGCTGTTCACCTCGCATGGCACCATCATGATGTTCCTGTTCGCCACCCCGCTGGCGTTCGCCTTCGGCAACTACCTGGTGCCGTTGCAGATCGGCGCGCCCGACGTGGCGTTCCCCCGGCTGAACGCTCTGGCCTACTGGCTCTACCTGTTCGGTGGGTTGATGGTGCTGGGCTCCTTCATCACCCCCGAGGGCGCAGCCGACTTCGGCTGGACGGCCTATCCGCCGCTGAGCCAACAGGAACACACGCCCGGAGTGGGGGGGAACGTCTGGGTCGTCGGCCTGGTGCTGTCCGGTGTCGGCACCATTCTGGGGTCGGTCAACCTGATCACCACGACCCTGACCCTGCGCGCCCCCGGCATGACGATGTGGCGGATGCCCCTGTTCACCTGGGCGATGTTCATCACCGCGCTGATGGCGGTCGTCGTCTTCCCGCTGCTGTCAGCCGCCCTGTTCGGGCTGCTGTCCGACCGTCTCCTGGACAGCCACGTCTACGACGCCGGCCACGGTGGGCCAATTATCTACCAACATCTTTTCTGGTATTTCGGCCATCCGGAGGTCTACATCGTCGCCCTGCCGTTCTTCGGGATCATCAGCGAGGTCATCCCGGTCTTCTCCCGCAAACCGTTGTTCGGTTACAAGGGCATGGTCCTCGCCCTGTGGGTGATCTTCTTCTACTCGCTCAACGTCTGGGCCCACCACATGTTCGCCACCGGCCAGGTGCTGCTGCCGTTCTTCTCCGTCACCACCTTCATCATCGCCGTGCCGACCGGGGTGAAGTTCTTCAACTGGATCGGCACGATGTGGAAGGGCCAGATCACCTTCGAGACGCCGATGCTGTTCGCCGTCGGCTTCCTGGTGACGTTCCTGTTCGGTGGCCTCACCGGAGTGCTGCTGGCCAGCCCGCCCATCGACTTCCACACCCACGACACCTACTTCGTCGTCGGGCACTTCCACTACGTGCTCTTCGGCACCATCGTCTTCGCCGCCTTCGCCGGCGTGTACTTCTGGTTCCCGAAGATGACCGGGCGGCTGCTCGACGAACGGCTCGGCAAGGCGCACTTCTGGACCATGTTCATCGGGTTCCACACCACGTTCCTGGTGCACCACTGGCTGGGTAACGAGGGCATGCCCCGCCGGTACGCCGACTACCTGCCCCAGGACGGCTTCACGACCCTGCACACCGTCTCGACAGTCGGGTCCTTCATCCTCGGCGCGTCGACCCTGTTCTTCCTCTATAACATCTGGCAGTCCTGGCGGTTCGGGGCCATGGTCTCCGTTGACGACCCCTGGGGGTACGGCAACTCCCTGGAATGGGCCACCACCTGCCCACCCCCGCTGCGCAACTTCGACCGCATGCCCCGGATCCGCTCTGAGCGCCCCGCCTTCGACGCCAAGTACGGGCCGCTCGTCGCCGACCTCGGCCGGGACCTGCCGCAACGCGCCGCCAAGCCACCCCAGCACATCAAGGAAGAAGTGCACCGCGAAAAGCACGTACCCGAGTCGCCCGGTGTCGACGGCGCGCTGGGGGCCCGCGAGGCGGTGGCACACCACCCGGCGCCGCAGTCCGGTGCCCGCCCCGTCGACGTACCGGCACCCGAGGAGGTGCGCCGGCCCAGCTTTGAGCAGACGAGAGAAGCGGACCAGGACCCGCTTGACGCCGAGCGACTCGACCTGAGCCCGGACCGGTGGCGCCACCCCGGGCAGGAAGACAGCGAGAACGAAGAGCGGTGAACCACCCTCGGGCACTGGCCCGGAGGCCCTTTACACCAGGCTCAGGGTGGGGCTGAGCCAGCTGGCGGTGCGGCACAACTCGCGGTCGGCGCGCAACCGTTAGGTGCACGGCCAGTGGGCCTGGCAGTCCTGGCACCGGCGGGGCTCGTCACGGCATTGCCGATCAGGCGACACCGCGACGGCTGACGTGACGATGGCTGGAATCTGGGCGCTGCGCCGTGGAGGCCGCATCGTCAGCATCGGCGCCATGCCCGAGGACCTTCCCATTCCGACGTACCGGCTCATGACCATGCACATCAGCATCATCGGATCTCTGTGGTTCACCACCGCCGAGGGTGAGGACATGGCCCGGATGGCGGCTGCGGGCACTCTCGACCTGAGCCACCTCGACGCCTACCACTTCCCGCTTGAGCAGGCCAACGAGGCCGTGCAGCCGGCGGCCAACCACCGCGACGGCGGATTCGCCAGCGTCAGGCTCGACCTGCTGGCCTCCGGCGAGCTGAGTCTCGCCTGGGGATGGTGTCCGCCCTTGTAGGGTGCCAAAACGGGCATGGCCCGCCATTCTCCCGCCAGCGGATCGCAGTCGGGGACCTGCCATCGGATGCGGTCGTCGAGCCAAACAGGGCCTAATCCGCGACATGGCAGCCAGCGTCACCCGATGACCTTGGCCCCTCGCATTGGCGCACCCTCCAACGGATGTGCGGCCGGGGCCTCCCCGAACGCCTGGCGCAGGTGCAGGGCGACCTCCTCTTGGGCGTGCGCGGCCTTGTCCAGCACCGCGGCAAGGCCGAAGAAGTCGTGCATCACTCCCGCGTAACGGACCGACGTGGCCCGCACGCCGGCGGCCTCCAAGCGGGCGCACCACTCGTCGCCCTGGCTCTGCAGCACGTCGCGGTCGGTGGTGACGATCAGTGTCGGCGGCAGACCGGCGAGGTCCTGCGCGGAGAGCGGGAGCAGATCGACCCTGGGGTCTTTCAAGCTGTCGGTCACGCCACGGAAGGCGTGCATCATCATCCAGGACAGCAGTGGACGATTCAGTGGCCGGGCGTCTGCGGCGTCCCGCATGGACGCGCCGTACTGGGCGGTGGTGGTCAGAGGGCAGACGAGCACCTGCGCCACGGGCAGTGGCTCACCTGCCTGCTTGAGCTGACCGCAGGTCGCGGCCGCCATGTTCGCCCCGACGCCCTCGCCGCCGATGGCGATGCGTGACGGGTCGCCGCCGAGCCCGGTGGCGTTGGTCCGGAGCCACCGGTAGGTGGCCAGCACGTCCTCGTGGGCGGCCGGGAACACGTGCTCGGGAGCCTTGCGATACTCCGGCGACACCACGATCGCGCCCGTCCGGTTGACCAGGGCGCGGCAGGACGCGTCATAGTCGTCGTTCGTGAACAGGATCCAACCGCCACCGTGTACCCACATCACGACGGGCACCGGATCGGGGGTCTGGCCGAGCGGCTTGTAGACGCGTACGACCAGATCACCGCCCGGGCCGGGCACGGTGACGTCCGCTGCCGATCCGACCTCCTCGGGGTCCGTCGGCCGCTCGTCCTGCTGCAGGATCTCCATCGCCGCGTCGGCGAGGCTCGGCTGCTGGCGGGCCTGCTCGAGGGTGAGGAGCTCGTACGGGGCCAGTACCAGTCGGGACCAGGTGTCGAGGATCCGCTGCGCCTGGGTGTCGAGCAGCCAGGAGGCGTCGGTCGACAGGACGTTGCTGCGGCCGGATACCCGGTCGCGTACCTTGTCCATGAACCCGGCGGCGTCCATGAACCCGGCGGCCACGTGCATGAGCCTGCGACGGCGTCCGGTGGGCGGGACGGTGGGATGCGAGCGGGCCGGGGCCGACCGCTTGGCGGCGAGGTACCGCTCGCCGAGCCGCCCCATCTCCTCCGCGCCCACCGCCCGACGCAGCGCCGGCAGGAACTCCCGTTCCTCCTTCTCGATGTGGTGCCGGATACCGCCGATCAGCTTGTTCAGCGCCCGCTCGAATTCATGGCTGCCGGGATCCGCATGGTCAAGCAGGACGAGCAGCCTCTTGAGGGCCTGGTGCTCGTCCCGCCCCTCCTCGGCGTCCGCGGCGGCGCCGATCTCGGCCAGCGCCGGATACAACACCTCCTCCTCGGCGTGGGCGTGCAGGGCGCGGCCGTAACTCACCTGGTCGACCAGCATGCGCCGGTCACCGCGTCCGGCCTCGAGGTGCTCGAAGAGGCGGTTCGCCACCACGTGCTCGTCGGCGATCAGGTGGTCGAGGTCGCCCGGCAAGGTCGCGTACGGCAGCGTCATCGGACACCTCCTCCTCCACACTTACCGCAACCGGCGTCGCCTTCGCGGCATAACCTGGCATGTCGCCAAGAACCCGAACGGGCGGGTCGACGCTGGTCAGCGCACGTCCCACCCAGGCGTTGGCGCCCAGCTGCACCCGCAGTGAACATGGGTCGGCCGCGTACACTCACGCCTGTCTTCCCGTCAGCAGAGCCCGCGTGATCATCCGGCGCATACACCCTCCGCGGGGGTACGGACGGCCCGCGGGGGCGAGCGCGGCCCACCCGGCTGACCGGGGACACCTACCTGGTCGTCGCCACCTGGAACGCTTCGCCGTACCACCGCCGCAGATCCCGCGACGCCTCGATCAGCCCCACCACGACCCGCGCTCGCTCGCTGTCGGACCTCTCGCGGAGGGCGCGGAGGTCGGCCCGCTGCCAGTCGAGTTCCCGATCCCAGAGCGAACGTTCCGCCCACCAGCTCAGAACCTCCGGCCGGTTGTCGGCCAGCTCACGGTCGAGGAATTCCACCGAGCTCTCCACCCGGCTCAGGCCGCCGCCCGGAGTGCGGTACGAGATACCCGCCTCCCCGGCGACCAGGGCCGGCATCACCCTGGCGGCCGCCACCTACCGCCCCACCATCCACAACAACCGGCGACCACACGCCGGTTGGCCAGGGTTTCGGGCACGTCGTCGTTGACGATGCGCTGCGCGATGCTTTCGACGATCGCCGTCTTGCCGACGCCCGGCTCGCCGGCGAGCACCGGATTGTTCTTCGTACCCCGGGAGAGCACCTCGATCGTGTCGTCGATCTCGTCGTCACGCCCGACGACCGGGTCGAGCCGCACGGCCCTGGCGTCCTCGGTGAGGTCCCGCCCGTACTGGTCCAGGGTGGGGGTGGTGCTGACCCCGTGCCCGCCGGCGCCGCCCGCCGGCCGCGCGGGCCCGGTGACGGCCCCGCCGAGCGCGCGCAATGCCCGGCCCGCGGTGGTCTCCGGGTTCGCGGCGATGCCGAGCAGGATGTGTTCGGGGCCGATGTACGTGGCACCGGACCGTCGCGAGTCGCGGTGCGCGTCGAGCAGGGCGCGCTTCGCCGCTGGCGCGAGCGGAGGCTGTCCTCGCGTGGCCTGCCCCTGGGGACGGCCGCCGCTATCTGGCGGGCCAGGTCGTCGGGTCGGCGCCGCTCGCGTCGAGGATCCGGCGGGTGGGGTCGGACTGGGCGACGGCCCACAGCAGGTGCTCGACGTTGAGGTACGGGCTGCCCCACGCCGCAGCCTGCTCGGCTGCCCGTTGCAGTAGTTGCCGAGATTCGGTGGAGAGCAGCCCTTCCTATCGATGGGGTGGGTCCTCGGCACAGGCCCACTGAACGCCACGTACCTTGCCCGTCAAGGCGGGTTTTGTGGGCTTGCCGGGAGGTCAGGGTTTGTACTCGCTGCGGGTGCGGGGGAGCCACTGCGGGTGGTTGTCGCGGATGTAGCGGATCAGGCCTTCGCGGAGGTCGCAGCGGAGGTCCCAGGCGCTGGCCCCGTCGGCGGCTGTGGCCTGCACCTCGATCACGACGCTCGATGCGGTGGCGTCGACCATCTGCAGTACCCACCGGCTCCGGTCCCACAGCGGTGAGGACTCGACGAGCCGTCGGGTCTCCGTGCGCAGGTCCTCGAGGTCGGCGGTGTGGTCCACGTGGATCTGGACCTTGCCGACCACCCGCGCCTCGTGCCGGGACCAGTTCTGGAACGGGCGCTCGGTGAAGTACATCGTCGGCAGGATGAGCATCCGGTCGTCCCACAGCCGGACGACCACGTTGGTCAGCTTGACCTCTTCGACCCGGCCCCACTCGCCCTCGATGACCACCACGTCCCCGACGTGCAGACCGTCCGAGAAGGCGACCTGAATACCGGCGAACGCGTTGCCCAGCGCGGTCCGGGCGGACAGGCCGATGAGCGCGCCGACGACGCCGGCCGAGCCCAGGACGGAGATCCCGAACGCGCGGATGGGCGGGAAGGTGGTCATGATCAGGCCGATGGCCACGATCGTGACCACTACCGCGGTGAAGCGTCGGACGGGGCGGATCTGGGTTCGGGCCCGCCGGATCCGACGGTCCGCGACCACCTCCGGCGGCAGCCGGCTGAAGGTGATGCCCTCGGCGACGTGCAACGCCTTGATCACCAGCCAGGCGACGCTGCCGATGAGCAACAGCCCGATGGCCTGTCGGACGTCGCCGAGCCATCCGGTCGGCCGCGGCGGCAGTGCGAGGTACAGCCCGGTGAGGAGCAGCACGGCGGCCGTCGGACGGCGGCAGGCCTTCCGCAGTGGTCCCAGGACCCACCGGTAGCGACCGTGGTCGACGCGACGGACGAGCCTGCGTGTGCCGATGTCCAGCAGCACGGCCACCGCCAGCGTGGCCAGCATGATCAACGCCGCGCGCATCAGGCGGCGACCGCCGTGGTCTCGACCGTCATCCCGTTGCGCTCCTCGCCCACGTCATGACTACAGAGGACGGGTTACCGCCTGACCCTATGCACACCGGGAGGACACGGAGTATTTCCTGCCAAGAACACCCCTTCCGAGTGGCGCTCATAGCCGCCGGCACTGCGGTGAGAGGCAGCCGACGTGTACGGATCTGATCGGCTGGGTGACACCGGCGACCATGAGCACGAGCACTGTGGTGGGCGCCGAGGAGACATTCCTGGCCACGCGGCCGCCGTCACACAGCCGGCGGTCAGGTGCTTGTGCATCTATCAGTGATTGGCTGGTGGACAGAGGAGCGGCTCAACAACTGGAAGCTCTAGGAGTTCTGGGCAACGGCTGACCATGGAAGGCTCTGGCGAGGGGGACTCGGTTGAGGCTGGGCCGGTGGTCGGGCGCGGCGTTGTGCTCGGGGTCGAATCGGCCGCCCGAACACGACGAGTGGTCGTTTTCGAGTGGGTAGCGGAGTCCGTGGCCCCGGCCGCTGATGTGGCGGCGGTTCCGCGGCTCGCCTCGACTTGACGCGGGATCGATCCGTCTTGTCGTGCCACCCCGCCCGTCGGCGGCGGGGCCGCTTCCGTCGCTGACACGGCTGTAGCGCTGGTCGGCGTCGCCGGGGTGCTCGGGGCGGTCGTGCCGATGGCGCTCGGCGGGTCGACGGTGGCGTTGTGGGGTGCCCCTGCCCGGTACGGCGAGTCGCGCTGTTCCGGTTTCAGCGTGCCGGCGTTCAGCGCCGCGAGTGCCAGTGCGAGGAGGGCGGCGGCGGCTGCGGTGAGACGGCCGGGACGTAGCGGAGTCGGCGTGGCAAGACCTGGCTCTACCGGTGGTGGTGGTAGCGGCCGAGTGCCCTGGTGCACCTTGAGCAGGTTGTCGATCTGCGCGGCGACGGCGGCGCGTTTCCCGGTGGCGGTGGCGAAGGCGAGGGTGAGGTAGAAGCGGAAGTTCATGGTGGCGGTGCCGGGCACGAGCAGCCCGGCGAGCCGGCCCCCGTCGGTGGTGTGTAGCAGCGTGAGTGGGATGTCGGGGTGATGCGCGGGTCCCACCATCGCCGCGTAGCTCCACTCGCGCCGGCGTTGGCGTCCGGAGAAGGCCACCCGATGGTTCGTGACGACGGCCATGCCGGCGTCGACGATCCGCACGGCCCCCGGCAGCGGGCGGCCGGGTGCGCCGACGGTTGCCGCGGCGCCGGCAAGCCCGGGCGTGGGTAGTCCGGGGACGTGGCGTGCCTGCGCCTCGACCAGCTCGACGGTGGGCAGCACCCGGTAGACAACCTCGTCGTCGTCAAGGTCGACCGGCAGACCGGTACGTGGCTGCACACATCCAAGGAACCCGGCGGCCTCGATCCGCAGTCGGATCAGCTCGTCGCGGCGTCGGTCCCAGGCCCCGGCTCGTATGTCGTATTCGCGTCGCCGCCGGTCGTTCTCGCGCTCGGCCCACCTGCTCGGCCATCGGGGGCGCGTCGCCGTTGCGATCATGACGATCGCCGTAATTTCGCCGTCACATTTTGTGCAACTGTTCACGGTCCGGCTGGGAAACGCGTGAGGAGTTCATGCTTCGTATTGCTCCCCAAAAGCACCGATCGGTCTCGCGCCCAATCAGTCGAGTTCGGTGTCCTCGACCGGCTGCACGTCCCCGGCCTGCGCTGGCGTGTGACCGACGACGAGGCGTACGAAGGGCCTTGGGAGGATCTTGGGTCCGTCGGTGCCGTTGGTTAGCATGCCCGTCGATGATGACGATCTTCCGCTCCTGGCGGTTACGCCGCGCGGCCCGTCGACACTTCGGCTGGCCGAGCCTGCGCGACACGCAGATGCGCGCCATGCGGACCCTGCTCGCGGGCCGTGACGCGCTGGTCGTCCTGCCAACCGGGGGCGGGAAGTCCGCGGTGTACCAGGTTCCCGCCACGCTGCTGCGCGGCCCGACAGTGGTGATCTCACCGCTACTGGCACTGCAGCAAGACCAGATACGCAACCTCAACCAGCGTGACGATCCGGCCTTGCGGGCGGTTCGGATCAGTTCCGCGGAGAGCCAGAGCAAGCAGGAGGCCGCGCTGGCCGAGCTGCGCGCGGGCACGGCGAGGTTCCTGTTCATCACCCCGGAGCAGCTCAGCTCGCCGGAACGGCTGGCCCAGGTCCGCGCGCTGCGCCCGGCGCTGGTGGCGGTTGACGAAGCGCATTGCATCTCGTCATGGGGCCACGACTTCCGCCCCGACTACCTGTCTATCGGCCACCTTGTCCGCGGCCTGGGCCGACCACCTGTCGTGGCGCTGACCGCCACGGCCTCGCCGCCGGTGCGCGATGACATCACCACGCGGCTCGGCATGCGCAAGCCGCGACTCGTTCTGTCCGGGTTGGACCGCCCGAACCTCTTCGTGACGGCCACGCACTGCCCCAGCGAGGACTACCGCTGGCGCAGGTTACTCACGCTGCTCAAGGAGGCCGACCCGCCCGGCATCGTGTACGTGCCGACCCGGCGCGCCGCCGAGGACCTCGCGCAACGGCTGTCCGACGCAGGTTATCCCGCACAGGCCTACCACGGTGGCATGGCGGCCGGGTTACGTCGGAGCCGCCACGAAGACTTCCTCGCCGACCGGGTGCCGATCATGGTCGCCACGTCGGCGTTCGGCATGGGCATCGACAAGCCGAACATCCGCTGGGTGGCACACGTGGCGCTGCCCGACTCACCGGACAGCTACCTTCAGGAGATCGGGCGAGCAGGGCGCGACGGTGAGCCGGCCAGGGCGTTGCTGCTCTACCGAGCCGAGGACATCGCCCTGCAACGCTTCTTCAACGGCGGCGCACCTGACCTGAACGAGCTGCGAACGGTCGCCGCTACCCTGCATGCCGGCCCGGTGACCCGCTCCGCGCTGGCCAAGGCCACCGGCCTGAGCCCGCGCAAGCTCGCCAGCCACATCAGCCTGCTCGAGCAGGTCGGGGCGGCCACGACCGGGCCGAGAGGCGAACTGAGGGCCGGCCCGTATGCCCCGCTTCCCGACCAGGCGGCGCGGGAGGCGCTGGCCGAGTACGGCCGCTACCAGGCCGGGCAGCGCTCCCGCACCGACATGATGCGCCGCTTCGCCGAGAGCCCCGGTTGCCGGATGCAGTCGCTGCTCGGCTACTTCGGCGAGCAGCTCAGCCAACCCTGCGGCCACTGCGACAACTGCGAGGGCGGCACCTCCGAAGCGCTTTCCGGCGACGGCCCGTACCCACTCCACAGCCTGGTGCGGCACCCCAAATGGGGATCAGGCATGGTCCTCGGGTACGAGAAGGACCGCATGACGGTGCTCTTCGACGAGGTCGGCTACAAGACCCTGTCCGTTTCTGTCGTGCAGGCGCAGGGCCTGCTGGCGCTGGAGGCAAATCCCCGGTAAGGACCGGGTCGAGACCGGCCCCGCCTCGAAGAACTCTTCCCACCGCGATCTCTTCCTCAACGAGGTATCCGCCGACTACAGCTATCCCGCGTCTCGAGTGCGGGTCGTGCTCGCTGAATCCTCGTCCGAGAGCCGGAAGTGCGTCGTCGCGCTGGCAACCTGTCTTGACCTGCTCGCACCTGGGTGAGCGGGACCGGCGGCGGACGGCCGTCGGATCCTGTCCCGTGGCCCTCACCGTAGCTGTAACGGGCAGCGACGGACCAACCCTGATCCACAGGGGACGCGGGCGACCCGCGGCCACCCACCCCGGACGGGACGATAGGACCCACCCTCCCCGTCGTTCCGTCCGGCCTTGCCCGCTCCCACTCGCAACAGCGACCACTAGCGCTGCCGCAGAGCAATTGGCAGGTGACGACGCTGTGATCCTCATGTCTGACTATGGGCATGCGGGCGACTCGACTGGTGAGCGCTCGTGGCCGGGGAGCACGCCAGTCCTATCGCCTCGTCCCTTGGCCCCGCACCAGTCCGCTGCCCCCAGCTCCACGAGCCGGCCGCTCGACCTGACACCTACAGTCACCCTAGGCGCGAATCCTTCGTGGCAGATCAGCAAGACCGCGCGCCTCGCGGCATGAGAGTGAGGCTGATCTTGGCTGGATTGATGTCGGCCGGAGTTGTCGCATCCGGGCCGCGTTGTTCGTAGCTCGTGTGAGAGGCCGCCCACGAGCCCGCGGTCGCGACCAAAGGAGATGCCGACCGATGCAGCACCCACTGGCGAAGATCCACCGCATGTTCGAGCTCGTCGAGCCGATCGCCACCGTCACCTTCTCCGAGGTGCCGAACGAGGCGTTCCTGGCCTTGGGCATGCGCAACTACTGGGACGGGTACTTCGCGGGCCGGGCCGCGCCGCTGGGCTTGGCGCCGGCCGCGGTGGTGCACGCGGTCTTCTACAACTTCGCCGACGGCGAGGTGGCGCGCCACATCCCGTGGGTCTGGGGGAAGATCACCCCGCAGGAGGCGATCGCGGTGCGCGAGCGGGGCAGCGCCGCAGCGCTGCGGCAGAGGATCGGGCAGCTCGCCGACTCGCCCGGTCTGGTGCGGGCCGCCGGCCTGGCCACCCGGGCAGCGGTCAGCGCGCCGACCGAGGGCCGCGCGCTGTACGCCGGGCTGCGGGCGCTCGACGTGCCCGAGGAGCCGGTGGCCAGGCTCTGGCACGCGGCGACGCTGCTGCGGGAGCACCGCGGGGACGGCCACAACGCCGCCCTCCTCACCCACGGCATCGGCGGCACCGAGGCCCACGTCCTGCTCGCCCTGTCCCTCGGCATGAGGGCGGAGGAGTTCGGCCGGACCCACCACCTGCCCAAGGCACAGCTCGCCGGTGTCGTCGACGGGTTGCGCCGCCGCGGCCTCGTGGACGCAGCCGGCGGGTTCACCGACGCCGGCCGGGAAACCAAGGAGCGGATCGAGGCCCTCACCGACGAGCTGGCGGCGCCGGCGTATGACGTGCTCACCGCCGACGAACTCGACGAGCTGATCGCGGGGCTCGAGCCGATCGCCGCCGCGGCACAGGAAGTCGACGACTGAGCAGGCGCGTCAGGCGACGGCCACGAGATCAGACGGTTGCTGCGCGCGGTCCAGCGCCAGTTGGCTACGGAGGTGGACGAGATTTTGGGCTGTGCCCATCCATGAGGTGTGCCCGTGTGGAGTTCCCGCGGCCGGGTGGGCTCGTTGACAGCCCGGGCCCACCGGGCCCAGGCAGGGTGATTGTCAGCCGATCGGGATGACGCCGATCACGCGCAGCCCGGGTTGGGGATCGGTTCGTGTCGATCCTGACACATGCCCAAACCCAATACTCGAGGTCAAGCCCTGTCTCGAGGTGCTGGGTGCCGAGATGACTCGACTCGACTGGTGATCGCTCGTGGCCGGGGGAGTGGACGCCGGTCAGCTCTGCCGACGTTGTCCCTGCGGTCCTACCAGCCGCGCCGTGACCTGTCTCAGTGGCTGGCTGTTGTTGACGACCTTCTTCATTCTCTGCCACGCCGTTCGGGCTGGAGATCCGCCCAGCACGCCGCCCAGACCCCCACTGCCGCCAGCCGCCGCCGCGCCGTTCTGAGCCAGTTGCTGAGTGGTCTGTCCGAGTTGTTGGCCGACCTGCTGGGTGGTCTGCTGCAGCGTCTGCGACAGCGGCCCATTGGGCCCCAGCGCCTCCTGCGCCGTCTGCCCGACGTGGTCGAGCGTCCGCGCTAGCGGCCCCTGTGGCCCGAGCACCTGTTGAGCTGTCTGCCCGACCTGGTTCACGGCAGTGTCCACCGTCTTGACCAGCGACTCGATGATCTGAGGGTTGCGCTCGATGGTGCGGAGGGCGCTGTCGAGAATGCCCCGGAGCTCTTCGAGCCGAACCTCGAGCATCGCCTCGGCCTCAACGCCCTTGATATCGATCTTCACCGTGCCGAGCTGCGCCTGAACGCCCACGTCGAGTTGGAGCAGGCTACCCAGTCGGGCTCGCAATGAGACGGAGGCGTCCAGGTCGTCGACCTCGACGTAGATCTGTTCGACCTTGGCCTGCGGGATCTGGAGGACGACGTCTGGGTCTGACATTGTCTTGCTGCTGTGCCCGCCAGCCGGCTGGGGAAGTTCGTGCTCACCACGCTGCGGGGCCGCGGGGTAGTTGCCCGGCCGCTCGGCACCCGTTGGCCCGCCGGCGGGACCGAGGTTCTGGCCACGACCGGCCACTCCCGCGCCCTCCTCGGCGTCGCGCTGTCGATCGACCTGCTCGCACGGTTGCGCGGGCGACTCCCGTGCGCCCCTGCCCCGGCTCTCCGGTTCGGCCATCCCGCACTCCTCGGGCCTCGCCTCGCATGCGGACCGGATGGAGCCCAACATCGGTATGTGGCTCCGATCCTCGGCCCACCCCCTCGGACCGGGTCGCGGTCTACCCGTGTGCCGAAGCATCAAACGGCTCAGCGGTGCGGCCGAGGAGACGGCGGATCAGCTGCGCCTGAAAGCGAGGGGCAAGCAGGTGATCACCTGCTCCCACCCGTGCCCGCGCGCTCACGGGGAGCCAACGACAGGCAAAGCTGCGCCACCGGGTCGTTCATGGCTGTGTGCGCCCGGGGCTGGCCGTCTATCAGGTGATCCAGGGAGTGGGCAGCGGCCTGCGCCTTCGCCTGCGGCGTGGTGGCTGATTCCGTCGGGCTGGCCCTCTGCGCCGCCCGGGCCTGAAGTGCAGTCTCCGTCAGCGGTCGATTTGGCGGGGGTTCAGGTGGTCTGCGGCGGGTATGCCGGCCCGACTAGTTCGCCGCCCCGGTTCGCCATGACCGGGATGCTCGGCAAGGTGCGATCGGATACGGAGGCTACCCGTGACTCGACTGGCAGTCCGAGAGGAAGCGAAGGCCAGGCAGGAGGAGGTGCAGCGGCGGGGGCGCGGGCTCGGCTGGATGAGTCTCGGTCTGGGCGTGGCACAGCTGGCAGCGCCGGACACGGTGCGCCGGATCAGCGGCGTCGACGACTCCCCGACGTCTCGGGCGGTGGTGCCGCTCGTCGGGGCGCGGGAGCTGGTACACGCGGCCGGGCTCCTGACGAGCCGGCGGAAGAGCGCCTGGACGTGGACCCGTGTCGTGGGCGACGCGATGGACCTGACCTCGCTCGGAATGGCCATCGCTCACCGGGGCGGGCGCCGCCGGCGGCGGCTCCTTGGTGTCACTGGCGCCGTCCTCGGGATCGCGGTGCTGGATGTACTGACCGCCGTGCAAGCCACTCGGGCGAAGGAGATCGGCTCCGCGCCGGTACGGGGCGCACGCAAAGGAGGACCCATGGAGCTGACAGCGACGACAACCGTTCGCAAACCCCCATCGGAGGTCTACGCGTTCTGGCGCGATCTGGGCAATCTCCCGACGTTCATGGCTCATCTCCAGGAGGTCCGCGCCACCGGTGAGCGTACGAGCCATTGGTCCGCGAGCGCTCCGTTCGGCACGAACGTCGAGTGGGACGCCGAGATCATCGACGAGGAGACCGGCGAGAAGATCGCGTGGCGGTCGACCGGGAACGCCGACGTGCCGAACGCAGGTACGGTTCGGTTCGTGCCCGCCCCGGACGGTGTGAGCACCGAGGTGCACGTCGTCCTGACCTACGACATCCCCGGCGGCGCCGTCGGCAAGGCGGTCGCCAAGTACTTCGGCGAGGAACCGCACCAGCAGCTCGACGACGATCTGCGCCGGCTCAAGCAGGTGCTGGAGACCGGCGAGGTGATCCGCTCCGACGGCGCCCCGTGGGGCAAGCTGGCCCGCAAGGAGTTCCCGCAGCGTCCGGCGCAACCGCTGTCGGCTTCCGACCTCGCGAAGGGCGCGGACGCGTGAGGGCGAACACCTGGGTGGGCCGCAACAAGGTCAAGGTCCGTGACGTACCGGACCCGAAGATCCTGAACAAGCGCGATGCCATCGTACGGATCACGTCCACCGCGATCTGTGGCTCGGACCTGCACCTGATCGATGGGTATGTGCCCACGATGCAGGACGGCGACGTCATCGGCCACGAGTTCATGGGTGAGGTGATCGAGGTCGGATCGGGAGTGCCCGCGGACAAGCTACGGGTCGGCGACCGGGTTGTCGTGCCGTTCCCGATCGCCTGCGGCGCGTGCGGTGCCTGCGCCGCCGAGCTGTACTCCTGCTGCGAGAACTCCAACCCCAACGCCGGGATCGCGGAGAAAATGTTCGGTCATCCGGTCGCCGGGATCTTCGGCTATTCGCACCTGACGGGCGGCTTCGCGGGCGGTCAGGCGCAGTACGCGCGGGTGCCGTTCGCCGACGTCGGTCCGTTGAAGATCGAGTCCGATCTGAGCGACGAGCAGGTGCTGTTCCTCTCCGACATCCTGCCCACCGGCTACATGGGTGCCGACTTGTGTGACATCCAGTCCACCGACGTGGTGGCGGTGTGGGGCGCCGGCCCGGTCGGCCAGTTCGCCATGGACAGCGCCCGGGTGCTCGGCGCCGCGAAGGTGATCGCCATCGACAAGGAGCCGTACCGGCTGCAGATGGCGGAACGGGCGGGCTACACGACGATCAATTTTGAGGACGTGGACGTGCGGTCCCGGCTGCTGGAACTGACCGGTGGGCGGGGACCGGACAAGTGCATCGACGCGGTGGGCCAGGAGGCCAGCCACGGCAGTGCACACGTCCACGCCTACGACCGGGCCAAGCAGGCGGTCCGCTTGGAGACCGAGCGCCCGCACGCGCTGCGGCAGGCGATCATGTCGTGCCGCAGCGGTGGCATCGTATCGGTGATCGGCGTGTACGGCGGCTTCCTGGACAAGTTCCCCTCCGGCGCGTGGATGAACCGAGCGCTGACCCTGCGTACCGGGCAATGCCACGTACAGCGCTACATGAAGCCGCTGCTGCAGCGCATCGAACGCGGCGAGATCGATCCGACCCGGGTCATCACCCACACCCTGCCGCTCGACGAGGCGGAACGCGGCTTCGACATCTTCAAGAACAAGCAGGACCACTGCGAGAAGGTCGTCCTCAAACCCTGACGACCACCCGCATCCGGCGACCGCGGAATGCACGGTCGCCGGATGCGGCGTCTGTCGGGAGGCGCATACTGATTCGCATCACGGGCGGCGGGTGCCTGGGTGTTTCCCGCGGACGACCCGGGGTAGGCACGCTCGGTGAGCGGGCCAGAAACGGAGCTAGGCACCCGGTCGGACACCAGCCGTGCCGTGGCGTTCAGCGACGCCATCTTCGCCATCATCATCACGCTGCTGGTCCTGGATCTCCGGGTGCCGGACGTCCCGCCCGGCCGCCTCCTGTCCGGACTGCTCAGCCAGTGGCCGTCGTACGTCGCGTATCTTGCGTCCTACTCGTACGTGGCCGTCGTCTGGCTCAACCACAAGGCGGCATTCAACCGCATCCAGCAGACCGATCGCGGCCTGCACTGGATGAACCTGTTCGTGCTGTTCACCACGGCGCTGCTGCCGTTTCCGACCATCGTCGTGTCGCACGCCCTCCAGGAGCACGACAAGGCGGACCAGCGTGTGGCGATCGCCTTCTACGCGCTGATCGGCGCGTTGTTGTGCGCGACTTGGCTGGCGTTCTACCACTACCTGGCCCGGCACCCCGACCTGCTGAAGGAACAGGTCAAGCACGAGTTCTTCCGCGTCGAGCGGATCCGGGCCCTCGCCGGGGTCCTCCTGTACGCCCTCGCGGGGGTGCTCGGCTACCTGGTGACGCCGCTGGTCGGCCTCGCCATCTTCCTCCTCCTGCCCGCCTTCTACGCCGTCACCAGCGCCGGCCTGTACCAGTTTCGGGTGACCCGCCGGATCAGCCACCGCCCTCCGCCACCATCCGGCTGAGGGCGGGCGGACGGCCGTTTCACCCCGGTGGGCGCGGGTACCCGCCGCAATCAGGTTCGAGAGGGGATCCCAGGTGAACTACACCGAGTTCATCCAGTCCGTGGCAGCGCGACCGAAGGTTCCGCCGGGGCAGGCGGAACCGATCACCCGGGCCACGCTCGAGACGTTGGCAGAACGGATCACTGGCGGCCAGGCGAGGGACCTCGCTTCTCAGCTCCCTGAGGAGCTGCGAGGGCTGGTGGACAGGCCCACTGAAGATCCGGAACGGTTCGGGCTCGCCGAATTCTTCCAACGGGTGCAGTCACGGGCCGGGGTGGATCGCCAGGTGGCCACCGACGCAGCACGGGCGGTGCTGGATACCCTTCGCGAGTCGGCCAGCGCGAAGGAGTACGGGGACCTTGTCGACCAGTTGCCGCAGGAGTTCTGGCAGTTGACCGGGCCGGGGACGGGACGGCTCGAGCCCCGCCGGGTCGGCACCTAGCTCGGTCGGGCGCGCGGACCCGCCAGAAAGCTCCGGCGGTAACGGCAGAGGCGCCGCTACCATACCGAGGTGCGGGCCAGTACTCCGTCGCGTACAAGCTGGTGGCGTCGGTCGGCCCGCAGGCTGACCGACCGACGCCAATGACCGTCACCGTCGGCCACCGCCCTCCACCGTCGGATGGCGCCGCTCGATCTAACACGCGCCGTCCACCGAAACGGTGGGTGACGCTACAACATCTCCAGCGGTTGCGGGCCGGCCGGCGGCGGGAACGCCGTGTCGAGTGCCGCAACGTCCTCCTCGCTCAGATGCAGGTCGCGCGCTTCCGCGTTCTCACGGGTATGTTCCGGGTTGGACGATCGAGGGGTGGCCGCAACCCTCTCCTGCCGCAGTAGCCAGGCCAGCGCAACCTGGGCGGGCGTGGCCTCGTGCCGGGCGGCGACCTCCGCGACCTGGGGGTGGCCGAGCAGTCGGCCCTGCTCGATCGGCGAGTACGCCATCACCGGGATTCGGTGCTCGCGTAGCCACGGCAGCAGGTCGTACTCGGGACCCCGGCGGGTGAGGTTGTACAGGATCTGGTTGGTCGCGCAGGAGTCCCCGCCCGCCTCGAGTAGATCCGTCATGTCGGAAAGATCGAAGTTGCTCACGCCCCACTGCCCGATGTCACCGGCGTCGACGAGTTCGGCGAACGCCTCGATCGTCTCCGCGAGTGGATGTGTGCCGCGCCAGTGCAGGAGGTAGAGGTCGATGTGGTCGACGCCGAGTCGTTGCAGGCTGCGGCGGCAGGCCTGCACGGTTCCTCGTCGGCTGGCGTTGGACGGCAGCACCTTGTCGACCAGAAAGACGTCGGCGCGTCGTCCGATGATCGCCTCGCCGACGAGTTCCTCGGAGGCGCCGTCACCGTACATCTCCGCGGTGTCGATCATGGTCATGCCCAGGTCCAGCCCGGCGCGTAGGGCGGCTATCTCGTCCCGCCGCCTTCCGGGGCGCTCGCCCAGATACCACGTTCCCTGGCCGAGCACAGGCATGGTCTGGCCGGACGGTAGCTCGATCGCGGCAGCAGCGAGAGTCATGGCGGCCCTTTCCGGGAGCCTGAGTACCAATGGGTTGGGTGCGTTACCCGCTGCAACCAGGCAGCACGCTCTCGTAGCGCGACCTTTCTCCGCGCAGGCCCTGTCTGAGCCGCAGGCATATGGGTGTCCGTCCCCGAGCGGCGTTCGCTGTCCTGTTTCCCGGTGCTCACACCGGGAAGGCGACCGCGAGCGAACGATGCGCCGCCGACGGGGCGGCGCCGCGAAGGGGAAGGCCGCGGAAATGGCGCAGAGCCAGCAGCCACTGACCGGCAAGCGAGTCGCTTCTCTCGCCGCCGACGGGGTGGAGGACGTGGAGTACACCCAGTCCCGGGCCGCCGCGGAGCAGGCGGGCGCCGAGGTACACCTGATCTCATTGAATTCCGGCGAGATCCAGTCGATGAACCAGGACATCAACCCGGCCAACCGCTATCGGGTGGACCGGACCGTGAACGAGGCCAATGCGGCCGACTACGACGCCCTGGTGCTGCCGGGCGGGACGGTCAACCCCGACCGGCTCCGGATGAACCCGCAGGCGATGGACTTCGTCCGGGCGTTCTTTCAGCAACAGAAGCCGGTGGCAGCGATCTGCCACGGCCCCTGGTCGTTGGTCGAAACCGGGATGGTCAACGGCCGGACCGTCACTTCGTTCCCCAGCCTGCGCACCGACATCCGCAACGCGGGCGGGAACTGGGTGGACCAACAGGTGCAGGTAGACAACGGCCTGGTCACCAGCCGCAGCCCCAGCGACCTTCCGGCCTTCTGCGCCAAGATGGTCGAGGAATTCGCCGAGGGCAAACACGTCCGCCAGATGGCGACAGCCTGACCCGAGCGGGGGCTCCAGACCGGGAGGATCAGCCTCGCCCTGGAGCCACGACCCGGCGGGTAGCCCCGCCACCGGATCTCGCGCCGCTTCGGATGCTTCCCGCCACCTCCTGCCAGCCTGCCGATCCAGGAGTACGGCTGCGCTTGGGCCCGGCTAGCATCTATGCGCTTTCGCCCTGCTTCCTGAAGTCGAAGCCGGCGAACGGGGGTCATGACTGGCCCAGGTTGGTGACCAGATTGATGGCGACGGCCAGGATGCCGGTTCCGAAGGCGTACGAGAGCAGCGCGTGCCCGAGCGCGACCCTGCGCATGCGGTTGCTGGTCGGTTCGTTCTCGCCCGGGGCGAAGGACATGCCAACCGTGAAGGCGACGTATGCGAAGTCGGCGTACGTCGGGCCGTCGTCCCGCTTGAAGTCGAAGCCGCCGTCTTCGTCGAGGTAGTACAGCCGGGCGTACTTGAATGCGAAGACGGTGTTCACCAGCGCCCATGCCAGGACCACCGCGACCACGCTGAGGATCACCAGAGCGACAGCCGTGATGTCCTGCTCGTCCGAGGCGCGGACGAGCGCCTCGGCCACTGCGGCGATACTGATAACGCACGCGATGAGGATCGCCGTATCGGTGGAACGTGAGTGCCGCTCCGCTTCGGCGAGTTCCTCGGTGCGCTCGGGGCTCGCCGACCAGCAGACCCGCCATACCCACACGAGGATCGTGCCCGCCGCGATCGTCCAGGTCACCAACGGCGTCAGCTCCGGCGCCCCGGCCAGCGCGGTGGCCGTCCCGGCGATGACACCGGCGGCTAGCGCCCACAGGGCGCGCCTGACGGACAGCAGACGTTCCAGCGCCGGCCGTCGCGATCGCTGCTCCACCTCTTCAGAGTTCCGGCTCGACCTGGTAGCGCCGGGGAAACCCTTAGCGATCACCGGATCGGGGTGCATTCAGGATGGCGGGAGGCCGGCGATCGGTGTTCGGACCGGGCTGGGCCGCTGAGCGACAACTTCAGTCAGCAAAAACTCTGGCGTCTCCTATCATGTGGCCAGCGCCGTGCCGGCAAGCAGGGTCTGGCGTGATCGGAACGAAGCGGCAAGTGCGTCGTGTCGGTGAGCGAGGCGCACAGGACGGCCCCGCCCGCCCGGCCGAACTGCGTGATGTTCCACTGCAGGAAGCGGGCGTAGATCATTGCCTCACCCCGGATGACCCGGTCAATGTGTGTCCAGCAGGCATCGACGTCGCCGTGGATGCCGGGGGTTGACGCTCCTATCTCTGTCAACTGCCGGCTACGGCAGGCGGTCAACGACGGAGCACCTGCTGCTGCAGGAGTCCAGAACCGATTCGTCATGCATAGGCCACCCCGAGGTAAGGGCGGCACGGGACGCAGCGGCGACGCCGTTCTCACCCTCGCCACCGCACGTGGATTCTGACATACCCGCGGCCGTTGACAACCCTGGTTGTCGAGCGGACCCTGAAGTCGGAGGCCACTGATGAGGGAGCCGATCATGCGGGAGCTGACGTCGGACGAGCGACAGGAACTACGGCGGGAACTGGGTGCTGTAGCGGCTGACTGGGCGCAGCGGCTGCACAATTCCGATGTGGATGCGCGGGGCGGCGCTGCCCAGGAGCGAAGCTCCGCGGAGCGGATGCGGGCTCACCTCGCGCGGATGGCGGCAGGTGAGCACATGCGTCGCGTTCTCGCTGACCTCGTGTCCGCCAGCGCCGAGGAAGCGGTGCAGCACGGTGCCGGCTATCCCGAGCTTGGCGCGGCGGTAGGCGCCAGTCGGCAGGCCGCGCGTAAGCGATGGCCTGGCCTCTCGAAGAGGCGGGCTGCCGAGTGGAAGCAACCGCCTGGGGGCATCGGCTGGGCTGGCAGCCATCTGAGAGGTCCGGGACCGTTTTCGGGGACATGAGGGGCCTGGCTTGTCATCCGTGGCTGACATCAACGGTCGCGGCAGAGGCCGGATGAGCATGGACGACCATCGGATCTGAGTTGAGCCCGTTGGACGTCAGCGGGCATTGCGACCTTTGCCGAAAGCGCCTAATAGCGAGGAGTCGCAAGTTCGAAGCCTGCCGCGCCCACCACCAATCACCAGCGAATCCGCCCCCAAGAAAATCGCTTCCCGGCGGTGACAGCGGTAGCGGTCACGAGAGCCGTCCGTCGAGCTTCCCGAGCGCCTGCCGCATGACATCAAGGTTGGCGTGCGAGTAAATCTTGACAGCGATCTTCACGTCGGCGTGCCGGGCGATGACCTGGACGACATGTGGCGGGACGTGCCGTCAAGCCATCGCGGGAAGGATGACCCGTTCCAGCACCGTGAGCGGGGTCCGCCACTGGTCGGGGTCGTCGTAGTTGCCAGCGGTGATAGCCACGGTGAGGTCCAGGTCGGGCAGGACGAACAGGCGCTGGCCGCCGTTGCCCATGCCGGCCGCCAGCCGATGGCCCTCGATGGATTCGATGTACCACTGGTAGCCGTACTGCGCGCCCCAGCTGGTCTGCAGGCGTGGCTGGAGCATCGTGCGGATCCAGTCGGCGGGGACGACCGGCTGACCGTCCCAGGTTCCCTCGGCCAGCACCAGCTCGCCGAGCCTGGCCAGGTCGCGGGGCGCAAGTCGCAGCCCGGACGCGGCGGAGGCCACTGCGTCCGCGCCGGTCATCCACTCGAAGCTGCCGATGCCCAGCGGCGCGAACAGCACGGCCTGCGCGTACTGCGGCAGTGACTGCCCGGTGCCGTCGGCGATCAGTCGGCCGAGCAATGCCGTGGCACCGCCGCAGTAGGTCCATCGGGTGCCGGGCGGCTCGAGGATCGGCCGCTCCAGGATGTACCGGTACCGGTCCGGCGCCAGCTCCATCGCGATCTCGGCGTTGGCCGGGCTGTTGTACGGAAGATCCTCGCGCCATTCCACGCCCAACGACATTGTCAGCGCGTGCTCGACGGTAAGCCGGGCACGCTGGGGGTCGACCGCCAGGTCGGGGTACTGCGGGAACAGCCGCAGGAGCGGCTCCGCCGGCGGCGGGACCAGCCCTTCGCCGAGCGCAATGCCGTACAACAGCACGGTCACGCTCTTAGTGACGGAGCGGATGTCGTGCAGCGTCTCAGGCCCGAACTCGACGACGCCCAGCGAATCGCCCCAGGCGAAGTCCTCGCCGGCTCTGTAGTACTCCAGCAAGGTTTGACCACCGCAAACCGCCGCGACGGCGTGCAGACCGCCGACCTGGCCAGCTTGGAGTATGTGGTCGAGACGGTCACGCAACTGCGTCGTCATGGGCACTCCGAGGGAGCGATGGCGGTCGGCGGAACAGCATGCTCGTTATACCGGACAGCTGCGAACGGGCTACCCGGTGCCTGTTGGCGCCTGAACAACGCCCCGATCTCAGTCGTGGCGGTGCCGCACGATGTAATCGATGTAGCGGATCGTGTCCTCGCGGTCGTCCTCGCTGATGAAGTCCCACAGGTCCGCCAGCCAGTAGAGCGAGCCCGACAGCATCCAGGCCCACCCGCGCACCCAGGTCGCCTCGTCGAACCCGAGCGCCTCCCGGTAGGCGGCCCGCGCGCGGGCATCGAACAGGCTCCAGCCCGGCCGCACCTCGACCGCCGGATCGCCGCGGCCGAGACCGCCGAAGTCGATCACCCCGGTGAGCCTGCCCCGGTCGACCAGCAGGTTGCCTGCCAGGAGATCACCGTGCAGCCATACCGGCGGTCCGGGCCACTCGTCCGCCGCCATCGCCTCGTCCCACGCCGCGATCACCGCCCGCCCGTCGATCCGGTCGCCCAGCGCCGCGATCGACCGGCGGGTCACTTCGTCCCGCTGCACCAGAGGTACGCCGCGCTGAATCCCCTCCTTGACCGGCCCGCCCATCGGGTCGATCGCGATCATCGCGCGCACGAAGCCGGCGAGGTCGACGGCGAGATCGACGAGGTCCTGCCCGGCTTCCGGATTGAGCCCGTCCAGCCACGGGACGACCGTCCACGGCCACGGATAGTCCCCACCCGGCCGGCCGACCGCGACCGGCACCGGCACCGGCACCGGCAGATGCGCGCCAGCCGCGGCAGCCACGTCGCGTCGGTCGCCACCTGGTCGACCGCCCACTGCGCCCGCGGCAGCCGTGCCGTCAGGGAATCACCCAGCCGGAACAGCGCGTTGTCGGTGCCGTTCAGCGGCTGCGGAACGATCGGCAGGTCCGACCATTCGGGGAACTGCTCGTCGATCAGGGCGCGTACCTGCTCGACAGCGACGACGGTCTCTCCAGGGCGCATCGCGCGACCGTAAAACCCGCTCGGTAATCCTGTCGATCGAATTCGGACCACGCGAACCGTGCGCCGGATCAACCGCCTGTACCGCGCGGTCGCCGCGCCGGGGGATCGGGGAGCACGTGGGGAGCAGCCGGGTGCGCTGAACGGCGTTGAACTGGGAGGCCGCCGCCACGAGCATGCGCGACGTATCGGAGGTCGCCGCCGGGGACCTGGACCTGCTCATCAACCGGTTCGCCGACAGCGGTGACTCGAACCGTTCGGAGAATCTGAGTGATTCTCTTCCTGCTTCGTGGGTCCGTGCCTCGGCAAGCCGGGGTCTTACAGGTCCTCCACAGGCGTTTTGTGTCTCCGGGGAACTGCCCGGCGACGGTGCCGCTGTCAGGCGGCGGTGTGCATGGCGATGAGCAGGTTGCGGGCCGCGTTGTGGTCGCGGTCGTGGACTGCGCCGCACTGGCACGACCATGTCCGGTCCGACAGCGTCAATCCGGTGTTGATAGCGCCGCAGGTGCCGCACGTTTTTGAGCTGGGGTACCAGCGGTCGGCGGCCCATACGCTCGACCCGTACCAGCTGGACTTGTATTCCAGCTGCCTGACGAACTCGGCGAATCCGGCATCCGACACCGCGCGGGCCATTCTGCGGTTGCGGAGCATCCCAGCGACGTTCAGGCTCTCCACGGCGATGGCACGCTTGGTTCTCGCGAGCCTTGTGGTGAGCTGGTGCAGGAAGTCGCCGCGTTGGTGCGCCACCTTCAGGTGCACGGCGGCGACCGTGCGAGCGGCCTTGACCCGGTTGTTCGATCCGCGCTGGCAACGGGCCAGGGCCTTGTTCGCCCGTCGTAGCCTGCGCTGCGCCGCTTTCAGCGCACGCGGCGCGTGGACCTCCTCCACAGTGCCGGTATCGTCGGCGATGACGGCGAAGGTCTTGAGTCCGAGGTCGATGCCGCAGGCCGGCGCGTCAAAGGTGACCGCCCGGCGGCTGTTGACGTCGGCACGGTCGATGTCGATCTGGAACGACACCCACCAGCGGCCCGCCTGCTCCCGAACGGTCGCGCCGATGATACGGACGCGGCCATCGCCGAGCCGGTCGGTCAGCCACGACATGTTCTCGCGGGTGACCACCGGGCCGATGCCTGGCAGTGCGACGGTGCGCGCTCCGCTGGGCCGGGCGCGGTCGGCGTCGTACCGGAATCGGGAGCCGTGCTTACGTTTGCGCCAGACCGGGAACCCGACCCGGCGTCCTCGGCGAGCACCCTTGCGGGAGTCAGCCCAGTTCTTCAGCGCGGCCGCCCGCGCCCGGCACGCTTCCTTCGGCACCCGCGAGGACAGCCCGTCCTTCGTAAACCACGGGTACTGGGCGGGGTGCGCGGCCCGCCACGCCTTCTCCAATGCGGGAGCCGACCACGGCACTGGCGTGAGCTGCTGGTCGGGGACCCCATAGCTGCGTTCGGCGCGGCGCTGGTCAAGTGCCGCCTTGACTAGCGCGAGGCAGAAGTTCTCCACCACGCGCGACAGCCCGGCGTGCAGGCCGAGCCGGATCCGCTGCTCAACCGTGGGATCCAGCTCAACCCGGAATCCCTGCTTGACGCCGCTCACGCAGTCACCTCCGCAGCCGCCACGGCGGCCTTCGCCTTGCGGCCGGCCGAGCGCCGACCGTACCGGCGGGCGCAGAACGAGGTGAGCACCTCCAGCATGTCCCGTGCCAGGTCGTCGGCCACCTCGGCGTCGTCGATGACGACGATGCTTCGGCCGGTCGCGGCGAGCGCGCAGGTCAAGTGCTCGACGCCGAAGCGGGCCAGGCGGTCCCGATGCTCGACCACAATGGTCGTCACCGCGGGATCGCGGAGCAGCCTCGCCAGCTTCGGCCGGTTGCCGTTGAGCCCGGACCCGACCTCGCTGACAACCTCGGCCACCGTCAATCCACGTGCGGTGGCGGCGGTCACGACACGGCCGGCCTGCCGCTCCAGATCAGCTCTCTGCTCCGACGAGGAAACCCGGCAGTACGCAACCGTGCGCCCGGACCGTTCGGCTGCCGGTTCAAGGACGAGGTACCGGCCGGTGTCGGTCTTGACCACCGGGACGGGCATCTGCCCATTCTTCGCCCAGGACCAGGCCGTCTGGTAATGAACGCCGTTACGACGCGCCCACTCGGACAACCTCACGGACTGATAATCACTGAGAAACAAGAGAAACACTGACGACACGCCGAGCTGTTGCAAGCCCCCACGAGATCAGGTTGTCGCCGGGCTCGAACCAGGACGGGACATCCTCACGGTTCGGCGCCCAACGCGACGCGTCGCCGAGCGGCCAGTCTCCGGACCAGTGGTCGGGCCCCGCGAAGTCGAGGCGGACGCACTCGTGCGCCCAGGTGTTGTGTTGCACCAGGTCTGCCCCGTCGGGGACCGCGTTGGGGGTGCAGACGATGAGGTGATCATCGACGGAGCCGGCGCCGTGCGCGTCGACGAACGCCTTGTAATCGTCGGGAAGCGCAACGCCCAGCTGTGTCTCGACTGGCGACCAGTCGCATCCGGCCTCGGCTGACATGGCGCGTGCTGGCAGAACCAGTAGCTGGGACAGGCGTTCAGTGGCGTCGACTGGCCGCTGGAGCCTTTCGCTGGCCAGGCCGCGGTCCTCGATGAGCCGCTCGCCGGAGACAATGTCGCCGGGCCTGAGTTGGTCGCCACCGGCGCCGGTGACGATGGCGGATGACCCGGTGAGCTCAACAACGACAAGGTCTACCTTCCGCTCCTTGCGGCCGTGCTCGCAGCAGGCACGGTCGAAGCGGTCACCTGGGCGAGCCCAATGCCGCGGGTGATACCCCGGCGCACCCTCCAGCTGCCAACCTCCGGGCACTGCCTGGACGGACTCAACGGAGAAGCTCAGACGCTCGGTACGCACGGACAGCATCGTGCACGGCTGGCGTGGCATCCGTCATCCCGCCCCACCGTCGTTTCCACCGACATCCGCTCTCCGGCTACATGAATCTGAGCGCCTGCGGGCGCACTGACAACTAGCCGATGTGCGTGCCGGGGGCTTGAGGGGTCGCAACAGCGATGAGTTTCGTTATGGTGTCCAGTCTGTACTCCCATGCACCCGCTCTCCCGACTCTCCGGGAGAGCGTCATGACCGCTACGTACAGGAGGCAAGCGTGAAACTTCTTCTCACGTCCGCAGGCGTCCAGAACCCGAGCATCCGCGATGCGCTGGTCGACCTGCTGGGCAAGCCGATCGCCGACTCCAGTGCCCTCTGCATCCCTACGGCGGCCCACCCCATGGGCGGGCCAGCCTCGGCCTGGCGCTTCATCACCGGGCAGACGCCGCTACCCATGTGCGACCTGGGCTGGAAGTCGCTGGGCGTCCTCGAGCTAACAGCGCTGCCCAGCATCGGCGAGGAGCGGTGGGTCCCCTGGGTCCGGGAGGCTGACGTCATACTCGTGGCCGGCGGCGATGCGACGTACCTGTGCCACTGGATGCGGCAGTCCGGGCTGGCGGACCTCCTGCCGGCGCTGCGGGACACCGTCTGGGTGGGGTTGAGTGCGGGAAGCATGGTGCTGACCCCCCGGATCGGTGCGGACTTCGTCGAGTGGCAGTCCGCGCCCGACGACCGCACACTGGGGGTCGTCGACTTCTCGATCTTCCCGCACCTAGGTCTCGAGCCGGACAACACCATGGCTGGCGCCGAGAAATGGGCGGCCGAGATCGCGGGTCCGGCGTACGCAATCGATGACCAGACGGCCATCAAGGTGACCGACGGCACCGTCGAGGTCGTCTCCGAGGGGCACTGGAAGCTGTTCCCCGCATAGCCGCGGCCAACAGTGATCGGCGTGGCGGCCCATCGCCGGCGGTTCGGCCACGCCGCGATGCGCACCCGTGCCGCGGACCGTGAATGCGTCCCACCACGTGCTTGACGGTTGTCCTAGACGAATAGGGGTGACCCTGCGGGGTCACTGTCAGCTCCAGAGGTCTTGCCCATCCCTGTCGGAGGGGTCGAGGGTGAGGAGGTCCTCGTGGAGGCCGTCGAGGTGTCTTCCGGTGGCCTCGCCGGTTGGGGTGATCTCTGCCAATGCCCAAGACGGGAGTTGGTCGCTGGCCTCCTCGTCGGCTCCAAGGTGGTAGAGCATGGCGAACACCGTTTCGTAGGCCACGGCTCGGGCCAGCTGCGTGAGATCGCCCTGACTGGCTCCCGCTTCGACGGCCCGCCGGGCAGCAGGGATGTTGGCCATCCCGTCATGCCAGCTATCGATCATTTGCGGCCAGAGTGGGCGCAGGAATCGGTAGCGGGCCAGCTGCGGGATGTCCTCCTCGATCTCGGACCGGGTCCATCCCTCAGGGTCATCGCACTCGAGATGGTTGAACGCGCCGAGCAGCCGTCGTGCGTGTTCTCTGGCATCGGCGGGTAGCTGCTGCAACCAGGTCTGCTGATCCTCCACGCCCCAGATTGGAACATTCGCACGGCGCAAGCGCCTCGTGGTCGTCATGCGATAACCCCATCCTTCTTGCGAGGTCGGCTTGCTTTGATGTTGCGCACGGGCTGGTCGGTGGTGCGTCGGACGGTGCGGATGCCGTCGTCGCAGGCGATGGCCAGCTCAGTGTCGGTGACGTTGATGGTGACGGTCTTGCCGGCATGCACCCGGGCGAGCGCGACCTTCTGCCCGACGACCATGACGACTCCGCTGTTGGACGCGCGACGCTGGACCTGAACTGGTCCGGCCGAGGGTTGCGGGGGTGGTCCGGCGGGTCGGGCGCCCCGCAGCCGGGCCACCTCCCGAGGGGTGAGCGGCTCGCCTAACTGCGCAAGGTGCACGTCCGGGTGATCCGCATCGACCGCGAGGCCCTGCGCTAACCCCCGGCCCGGTGGCGCCCGCAGGAGCGCGCGCACAACCCACAGATGCGTCACAAGTGCGCGTTTTACGCGTTCGGGTCCCAGTCTGCGAGCTGCTCCATCGGCTCGGTGTCGCCGGTGGTCTCCAGGCCGTCGAGCGGGACGCGCTGGTAGAAGTAGAGGACCAGTTCGCTCGCTGCGCCTCGCATCGCCATGTCGCCCGGCTCCGCGTCGGCGGCGAGGTCGTCGCAGCGGACGCCGTCGGCGTTGAGGGTCAGGCGCCAGGAGCGGCCCTCGGTCGTGTGCAGGTCGATGGTCGCCGGCTTGAACGGCCAGGGGATGGTCGTCGCCGAGACGGTCGTCAGGAACTCGTCGACGCCCTCGACCGCGACGTCCGTCGGCAGCGGCTGTGCGGCCCCCTGGGTGAGCTGGGCGTCGTAGGTGTGGACGGCGATCTCCTGGATCTGGTGCCGGGCCACGGCTCCGCTGGTCTCCGGGGCCTGCGAGCGGCCCCACCAGGTCCAGCAGCCGCGGTCCGGGCCGGCCTCGCGCATCGCGTCGAGCATGAGCTCGGTCGATTCGGCGAGCCAGGCGTCCAGGGCTTCGCGGTCGCGGGGCGCGGTCGGGGAGCCCTTCGGGTCCGTCCTCGCCGGGGGCTCAGCGCCCGGGCCCGCCGTGATGATGGCGGCCTGGCGGCGGCGGCCGTCGCCGAGGTGCTGCGCCAGTTCGCGCAGCGTCCAGTCCGGGCAGGTCGGGACCTGGACGTCAAGGTCGGGGGCGGACGCGATCGCGGCGCGGAACGCGGCCGAGCGGTCTTCGATCAGCCGCAGGACCTCGGGGAACTCCAAAATGTTTTGCACCTCGGTTGTGTATCACTGCGCTCCGGCCGCCAGGTAGCGAATTTGTCGGACCGACGCGTCGACAGCCGGGCGGAGCGCCGGCGCCGAAGCCCGTCCTGAAACTCCGCGCACTGCTCGCCAACGGCGACTTCGGCCGCTACTGGACCTACCATCTGGGCCAAGAGCACCAGCGCAACCACCAGGCCCGCTACCAACTCGCTGCTTGACCTACGAAGTCACTCCCAGCAATCCGCGCACCTGGGCGATGTCAGCGACCTGAGTAGTGTGCGGCCCGGCGGCGCCAGCGCCAGAGGAGTGAAACGAGAGCTAGTCGGCTGGGCACCAACTGGCCGACGATCAGCGCCCTGTCATGCCGATGTGCGCGTGTTGGAACCGACGTAGTCGACCCGATCACTCAGGCTGTGCAGCACGCCGGGCGTCTGCTGAATGTCCGCGAGTCAGCGCCCGGTTGGGAACAGCGCGCTGAGCCGCGGCAGGCGGCGGCCCATCTCCGCCTCATCGTCGAAGTCCCACTCGTCCCCAGTGGGCGCCGGGTCTTCCGGATATTCGTGGCGGAGTGCCCGCAACGCGTCGATGATGCCCTCGTTCTCGCCGGTCGCCGTGTCATACGCCTGCCGGCTGACATAGTTCAGCGCCTCCCACTCCGGCCAGTCATCGTCCGTCCACCGGTCCATCCTCATCGCGGCCAGCCGGCGCACCTGAGGGACGTCGGCGAGCGCGTCGGGGTCGGCGACCACGCGGTCGAAGCTGTCCCGGCCGAGACCGACCAGCCACGGTAGGAAGTACCAGAAGCCGTCACCGGAGCACAGGCCGGACATGATCCGATAGCCGGCGGCCCACACCGTCCACGTCTCAGCCCGGCGGCGTGCGGCGGTCAAGGCAATGTCGAACTCCACGATCTCGGCCGGCGTCCGGGCCGCGAGCCGACGCTCGATCCACCCCGCCCGGTCCGCCTGCCCCGCAGACTCCTCGATCAACTCCCAGAAGCCGGTCACGTCCAGACGGTAGCTGTGATCAGGACGCAGCACGCCGTGGGATGGTCCGAACGACGTGCCATCCGTAATCGAGCCGGCGGAGTCACGGTGGAGCTGACGACCAGGCGCACCCGGGGCGGCGTCCGACGTCCGCAACTGCCGAATAGAGTGCGTCGTGAAGGGCTCCGGGTAAGGCGCGATGCGTGGGCTGCGAGGCCGGGGACACCGAGGCCAGCAGTCGATCCGAGTTCCGTGACAACAGGCCTCCGATACGTCTCAGTCTGCATCGACTCTCGAAGGCGGGATTCGCCAAAGGGTCCAAGAGAGCGACTTCCCATCCCGGATGTCGGCAGCGAACACGTCCTCTGCAACACCGAACACGGCCTCTGCGACACCGCGCATTGTCGACACCTCCCCGTCCCTTGCCTGAAAGGGCGGATTCAGGCTGACCCACCCCACAGGATCGAGCTCGCGGGTGCACAGCAACAGCCCATGTTCGTAGGTCATGAGGAGCACCCGCCGGTCGCTCAGGAAACATCCGTACAAGAAAAATGCAAGACCTTCGATTTCCATATCGTCCGCGTGGAGCCGAGCAAGGGGACGCCGACTCGGCCATTCCAGGACGGATATCTGGTTATCGAAGCTGGGGTGACGCGTGAGCAGCAGGCGATCTCCGGACGGTGCGAAGCTCGCCGCGATCACATTCTCGGCAATAAGCTCCACCTTGAGCCTGTCGTCCACCACCTGCGCGACATAGATCAAAGCGCCATCCTGACCCATGGCTGCATCCAGGACTATCGATCCGTTGTGCGGATGAGGCACGGTGGTCACACTGGCGTCCGCCGCATCTAGAACGGCCTGGTCCAGGACATGTCCCGAGCCTAGATCCACCAGCAATACCAGATGCTCGCCCTTGGTGTCGTACTCGCGACCCTTGTACGTCTGCCGTTCGAGTATCGGCGCGGTGACCAGCAGGCGGCCGCCCGGTAGCAACGTCGCGGAATCGGCTGCCACAATCTCGACCGGGATTGGTCGGCCTGCCGCCATGATGATGACCCGACGGGTGTCGGTCACGACGACGGTCGCCAGGTCCGGACTTGCGGCAAGAAGTTCTGCTGTGGGTGACACGTCCAAGGACAGCCGCTGCATGGGCTGTAACTGCTCGTCCAGCACGCTTACTGTTCCGTCAGATAAGTGGTATCTGACCACCGGCTCCATCGACTGTGGCGCAAGAACACGATCCAGCCGTAAATCCGGGAGGCGACGTACCCATTCCGCTTCGATTCGACGCACTTGGTCATCCTGCCAGCATCGGGGTGGCAGGCCCCACTTAGCCTCCGCCGGGCCGTCCTGGTCGTCAAGATGGTCTGATGGTGGAGCACCAAGCCGCTAGGGGCACAGTCAAGGTCAGTGCACTGTTCCGCCGCGCTGGGCGCCGCCCATCCACTGCCGTCCGCGACGTCGAAGTAGGTACCGTCTCGCTGTGGATCAGGTGACGAGCCTCGTCGAAGCGTTGGTGGGGCATCGGCTGGCCAGTGTCACGCGTCTGGCCTGGCATCAACCAGGCGAGCCGGTCGAGCTGGTCAAGAGCAATGTGGGGCCAGTACATCTCGTCTTCGATGGCGGCCGCGGCTTGCTCGTGGATGGCCGAAGCGACTGGACGCTGCGATGCACAGAAACCGCGCCAGGCGACGAAGCCTGGCTGGCCACGTACGACTACGACTGGGATGGGGCGCGATGGCTTCCTCGGGATGCCTCGGCGGAAGCGCCATTCGGTGCTGTGATCGGAAAGTCCCTGACTGATTGGGCGCCGGTCCTCAACGAGGTCAATGAGTTGGTCGGCATTGAACTCGAGTTCGAAGGCGAAAGAGTCAACCTCCGACTGTGGGAGGGCGAGCTAACGACCTAGCCGCAGTGGATCGTCCGGATCTGCCGCCGACCGCGCGTGACAGCCGGCGGAACCGACACCCGGTCGTGCCGAGATCAGTGCGTTCATGGGGTCGGCCGATCCGCCAAGCGGCCGGGTCGACACCGCCGGGCACCGGCGCCCGGGTGGCCACGCCGGACCCCCGGTCAGGGCTGGTACTGGCTGCGGGTGCGGGGCAGCCACTGGGGGTGCTGGTCGCGCAGGTAGCGAATCAGTCCCTCGCGTAAGTCGCAGCGCAGGTCCCAGGCGCTGGCGCCGTCCGCGGCCGAGGCCTGCACCTGGATGACCACGGTCTGCGGGGTGGCGTCGACCATCTGGAGCACCCACTGGTCTCGATCCCACAGCGGTGAGGACTCGACCAGTCGGCGTGCCTCCCGGCGCAGGTCGTCCAGGTCGGCGGTGTGGTCGACATGGATCTGGATCTTGCCGACCACCGCGACTCGTTCCGGGTCCAGTTCTGGAACGGCCGCTCAGTGAAGTACGTGGTCGGCAGGATGAGTACCCGGTCGTCCCAGAGCCGGATCACCACGTTGGTCAGCTTCACCTCCTCGACCCGGCCCCATTCGCCATCCACCACCAGCACGTCGCCGACGTGCATCCCGTCGGCGAAGGCGACCTGGATGCCGGCGAACGCGTTGCCGAGCGCGGTTCGGGCGGAGAGGCCGATCACCGCGCCGACCCACCCCGGCCGAGGTCAGAATGGAGATGCCGAAGAGGCGTACCGGCCGGAAGGTCATCAGGATCAGGCCGATTGCGGCGAGGGTAACCACGGCGACGGTGAGCCGCCGCACGGGGCGGATCTGGGTCCGGGCCCGCCGGATCCGCCGGCTGGTGACCACGTTGCTCGGCAGCCGGCTGAACGCGATCGCTTCGACGCTCAATGCCTTGATCACCAGCCACGGGCTGAGGGCGATCAGGACCAGCAGGATGGCGTGCCGCAGATAACGCTGCCACTCGGCCGGTCCGGACGGCAGCGCGTAGTACAGCGCCCCGACCAGCAGGTCCACGACCACGGCCGCCGCCAGCGCGGCCAACACGATCAACGCGGTACGCATCAGAGGCCGTTCACCGTGATCCCGATGCGGCCTCCTGAGCTCGCGACCGCACTCCCCGCGTTCAGGGTGTCATCAGATCCGGTGGCAAGCGGCGGATATCGGGAATGCCAGACGGCCGTGACCGACGTCCGGCGACTGCCGACGGTCGGCCTGCCCACAGGCTTCCTGGAGCCGGCGCAGGATGCGTGATCGGCACCTCGTCCGCTCGACCCTGAGAGGTCCGGCATGAGTTCCGCGGGGCCCGGTGGTCCCAGGACACGTATGACTGGCGACAGGGCTGAGCGCCGTCGAGCGCCGATCAGTGAGCGACCGGCTTCCGTGTCCTGAGACCACTAGGTGCCCACCTGCTGCTGCAACAGCAAGGAGGACACTATGAGTGTCGAACACCACTCCTCGATGCGTCGACCAACGGCGGGCGTCGACTGGGCCAGCACGGAGCACGCCCTCGCGATTGTTAACTGCGACGGTGTCGAGGTCCAACGGATGCTCGTCGAGCACACCGCTGCGGGGGCGGAAGCTGCTGCGATGCCTGCAGCAGGCCATGGTGCTCGAGCTCGGTATCGAACGGCCCGACGGGCCCATCGTCGAGGCCCTCCTCAGGGCGGGGCTCACGGTCTTCGTGATCGCCCCGAACCAGATCAAGCACCGGCGCCGCCGCTACGGCGCAGCCGGCAACGCAGCGCTGGATCGAAAATCGTTCGCCGCGCTGAAGACCCCGTCGGCACAACGACTCGCCGACGCCGCGCTGTCCGGACAGCCACTGGCCTGGCTCAACCCGCCCCAACCGGCGACGTAGCTGCCCATTCCGACCCGACAACCCGGGTGCCGCTCGTAGGATCGCAACCATGCTCGGGCGGCGGCCGTACCAGGCAGACAACCAACCCCGTACGCTGCGGTGACGCTGAGCCAAGCGGGCAGTCTGTGGGCGACGCTCGCGGTGACGCTGGTCCTGGGAGCCCTTCACCTGCTGGCGCCGCACATCCGGCGGACGCTGCCGGTGTCCACCCAGGCGGCGACCTCGCTCGGCGGCGGCATCGCCGCAGCGTACGTCTTCCTCTACCTCCTGCCGCGCCTCGCCGAGGGCAACGAGGCGGTCGCCCACGTCCTGGAGGAAGAGGTCCGCGCCGGCCGGGTGCGCGGATTCATCCTGTTCCTCGTCGCGCTGATCGGCTTCTTCACGTTCTACGCCCTGGAACGCGCCGCCCATCGGACGAAGGGGCACGAGCAGGAGCCCGCCCGGCTGGTCTTCGCATGTCAACTCGGCTTCTTCGCGCTCTACAGCGGCCTGATCACGTACACCTTGGCCACGAAGCTGGACGCGGGCCTCGCACCCGCGGCGCTGTTCGCCGTCGCCATGGGGCTGCACGTGCTGGCCACCGACGGCGTGCTGGCCGAGCACTTCCCGGTCAGCCTCACCACGCGGTGGCGCCTCGTTCTCGTCGCCGGCGCCGGTGCCGGCTGGTTGACCGCGGTCGTCGCCCAGCCCACCAGCGTGGTGATGAATCTGCTCACGGCGTTTCTCGGTGGCGGGATCCTCCTCAACGTCTTCGTCGACGAACTGGCACCCGAGCGGCACTCGAGCTTCGCCTGGTTCACCGTCGGGCTGGCCAGCTATTCAGCGCTCCTCGCGATCGCGACCTTCACCACGGAGCTGGGGGCCGCATGACGGCGACAGTCCAGGCGGCATGAGTGCTCACCGGCCGGCGGCTACCGGACCCGAGTGTCCTACGACAACCCGGTACGACCCATTAGGCGGCGGTGTCCGCACGCGCCGCACGGAGACGGACCAATGACCTACTCATTCGAAGGTGTTCTCCCGGTTGGGGGCGGGACCTGCCCGCGATGACGACCAGCCGCACTCTCATGCCGCAGATAGTGAAAGCTGTGACGTGCCCGTGCCCGTGCCCGTGCGCGGTGCTGAGGTGAGGTTGAATGGCCCCCGTGCCAAGCATGAGCCGGTCCCGGTACGCCGGCGTTCTCGCACATCACGACGACAAAGTCGTTCTCGTGTACGAGGAGTACCCACGGTGGGGCGGCCCCTACTGGAACATCCCGAGCGGGCGGATCGAGGACCACGAGACGCCGTTTGAGGGCGCCTGCCGAGAGTTGGCCGAGGAGACAGGTCTGGTCGTCGCAACCGCGGACCTCGTTCTTCATGGCACGGCGGCGGTGACCGGAGCAGTCACCGTCAGCCGGGTGTGGAACTTCACCGTCGACGTGGTGGATCCGACCCTGCGCGTCCGCGACCCAGATGGTCTGATTCAGGAGGCCCGCTGGTTCCCCGTCGAAGAAGCAAGCCGCTTGCTTCATGAGTTGCCCTACCGGCCGCTGTCGGAGCCGTCAGTTGCGGTCCTCACCCGTCAGGCTCAGCCGGGCGCCCATTGGGCGTATTCCGATCCGGAAGCGGAGCCGGTTGTCACCTACCCCAACGGGTGAAGGACATTTGCCACGTCCCTGTCCTGCTGATGACCAAGATGCCCCGAGACCTTGCTGGACCGCGGCGACGAGCCCGGCGGACGGACTACAGCGTGTTCGCCTCCCGAACCGTTCTCGATCTCTGTCGTTTACCGGATCTGCCGCCGATCGGGCGTCGGGGTCCGCACCTGCGAGACCGCCAAGTCAGCCGACCCCTCGTGCCGATGAGCGAATGCATACAGCTACAGGTGCCCGGTGTCGTTGAAGCTGACCAAGGTCGGCGGTCGGTCGGAATCCCACTGCACGATGGTGATCGCGCAGTTGGCCTGGTTGAGGCCAATCCACCGCCACTCCGGGGCGTCAAGCATGTGGCGGACGAACCACCCGATGACGAAGTTGTGCGTGATCA
>NZ_JBEXLR010000034.1:0-53092 GCF_040610095.1 Micromonospora sp. NPDC004540 | reverse complement strand
TGCTGTGGAGCGGCATCGTCGAGGAACCCCGCGCGGCCAGGATCGCCGAACACCTGCTCGGCCCCCGACTCTTCTCCGGCTGGGGAGTACGCACCCTGGCCGACGGGGAAGGCCGCTACAACCCCCTGGGGTACCACGTCGGCACGGTCTGGCCCTCCGACAACTCCTTGATCGCCTGGGGGCTGCGCCGCTACGGCTTCACCCGTGAGTTGGGACGCATCGCCGAGGGGATCATCGAGGCGTCGCACCACTTCCAGGGCCGGCTGCCGGAGGCCTTCGGCGGCTTCGACCGCGGGTCGACCCGGGGCCCCGTCCCGTACCCGACGGCCAACAGTCCGCAGGCCGAAGCCACCGGAGCACCCCTGCTGCTGGTGCGCACTCTGCTCGGCCTCGAGCCGTACGGGGACGATCTGGTGGTCGAGCCGGCGCTGCCCGAGCGGTTCGGCCGCATCGAACTGCTCGACATCCCGGGGCGGTGGGGCCGGGTCGACGCCATCGGCAGCGTGGATCAGCGCGGCGCGCAGACGGACCGGCAGACCAGCCTGGCCACGTCGCCGCGCGACGCGTGACGAGATCACCGTTGCGGGCGGACAAGGCCGGTCTCGTACGCCAACACCACCGCCTGCACCCGGTCGCGCAGCCCCAGCTTGGTCAGCACGTGCCCGACGTGGGTCTTCACGGTGGTCTCGCTCACCGACAGCTCCCGGGCGATCTCGGCGTTGGACAACCCGCGCGCCACCTGCACGAGCACCTGCCGCTCCCGCTCGGTCAGCGCGTTCAACGCCTTCGGCGGGGTGGCCGCCGGATCGGGCAGCACGTCGGCGAAGCGGTCCAGCAGCCGGCGCAGGATCCGCGGCGCCACCACCGCCTCCCCGGCGGCCACCGTCCGGATCGCGGTGACCAGGTCCTCGGCCGGCACGTCCTTGGCCAGGAAGCCGCTGGCCCCGGCGCGCAGCGCACCGACCACGTACTCGTCCAGGTCGAAGGTGGTGAGGATGAGCACCCGCACCGGCAGCCGGGCGTCCACGATCGCCCGGGTGGCCGCCACCCCGTCCATCCGCGGCATCCGGATGTCCATCAGCACCACGTCCGGCAGCAACCGCCGGGACAGCTCCACCGCCTCCACCCCGTCGCCGGCCTCGGCCACGATGTCCAGGTCGTCCTCGGTGCCCAGCACCATCCGGAAGCCGGTACGCAGCAGCGGCTGGTCGTCGGCGAGCAGGATCCGCACCGGTCTGCCGGCGGTGCTGTCGGTCATCGGTCTCCCTCGTTCGGCCGGGCGCCGGTCACGCCGGGACCGCCCCGGCCGACTCCAGCGGGATCCGCGCGTACACCCGGAATCCGCCGCCCGGCCGGGGGCCGGTCCGCAGGACCCCACCGTAGAGGGCGACCCGCTCCCGCATGCCGACCAACCCGTGCCCGATCCGGTCGGCCGCCGGCGTCGGGCCGCGCCCGGTGTCGGTGACCTCCACCGCCAGGAAGCCGTCGGTCACGGTGAGCCGGACCAGCGCGGTGGCTCGGCCGGCGTGCTTGAGCGCGTTGGTCAGCGCCTCCTGCACGATCCGGTAGACGGTCAGCGCCACCCCGTCCTCCATCGGCCCGGGCGTGCCGTCGACCCGCAGCGTGACCGGCAGCCCGGCGTCGCGGACCTGCTCGACCAGGATCTCGATGCCGGTCAGCCCCGGCTGCGGGGTCAGCTCGGCGGCCGGTTCGGCGTCGGTGCGCAGCACGTCCAGCAGCCGGCGCAGCTCCCGCAGGGTCGCCCGGCCGGTCTCCTCGACCGTGGCCATCGCGTCGTCCGCCGCGTCCGGGTCCCGGCGCAGCACCCGGCGCGCCCCGGTGGCCAGCACACCCATCACGCTGACATGGTGGGCCACCACGTCGTGCAGTTCCCGGGCGATCCGGCGCCGCTCGTCGGCGACCGCCTGCTCGGCCAGCGACCGCTGGGTGGCCTCGGCGATCCGGGCCCGCTCGCGCAGCATCCGGGTGGACTGCCGGCGGGCCTGCACCGCCCGGCCCACCGCGTACGCCACCGAGCCGGTGAGCAGGTTGTTGAGCACCAGCACGCCGGGGCCCATGTCGAGCACCCCGTCCAGCGGCGCGACCACGTTCGCCAGCACCACCGGCACCCAGAGCAGCAGCGCGGCGAGGGCGGCCGGGCGCAGCGGCCGGTGCGCCGCCATGGTGTAGGTGAGCACCACGAAGGTCAGCCCCTGGGTGGTGGGCGCGATCTGGAACAGCACCGGCACGGCCAGCGTGGCCACCGCCGCGCCCATCGCCGGCCACGGGGCGAGGCGGCGGACCGCCACCGGGGCGGCGCAGAGCACACTCCAGCCCAGCGCCGCCCAGAGCTGCTCGGGCCGCAGCTCCCGCGGGGTCAGCAGCAGGAACGCCGCGTCCACCAGCGCCAGCGCGACGGCCGTTGCGGCGTCCACGGCCAGCGGCCGGTCCCGCGCCCACGCGCGCAGCCGGTTGGTCATGCTCCGACGCTATCCGCCGCCCGGCACCGGCCGGTCGTCGCAGATGCCGAACCCGGTCTCCTCCGCGAGGAGGAGGGTCACTCGTCCGCGCCGGGGGCGGCCGGGCGGGACCGGGCGTCGGTGAGCGGGTCGGCCGGGCCGGCCACCGGGAACGGCGGCGGGGTGCCGCCGAAGCTCGGGCAGAGCGCCTGGTGGCTGCACCAGTCGCACAGCCGGCTGGGCCGGGGGCGGAAGTCCTGCCGGACGGTGGCCTGCTCGATGGCCTGCCAGAGCGCCACCACCGTGCGCTCGAAGCGCAGCAGCTCATCGGCGTCGGGGGAGTAGTCGCACACCTCGGCGTCCTTGAGGTAGAGCAGCCGCAGCACCCGCGGCACCACCCCCCGGGTCCGCCACAGCACCAGGGCGTAGAACTTCAGCTGGAACAGCGCCCGCGCCTCGAACGCCTCGCGCGGGGCGCCGCCGGTCTTGTAGTCGACCACCCGCAGCGCGCCGTCGGGCGCCACGTCGAGCCGGTCGAGGTAGCCCCGGATGAGCAGCTCGTCGTCGACCACCGCGGAGATCAGCGCCTCCCGCTCGGCCGGCTCCAGCCGGCGCGGGTCCTCGACCGCGAAGTAGCCCTCCAGCAGCCCGGCGGCCGAGCGGAGGAACCCGTCGACCCCGGCCGTGTCGCCCTCGGCGAACAGTGCGGCCAGCTCGGGCTGCTCGGTGACCAGCCGGTCCCACTGCGGGGCGACCAGGTCGCCGGCCGCCTCCGGGGTGCGGGCCCCCGCCGGCAGGTCGAACAGCCGCTCCAGCACGGCGTGCACCAGCGTGCCCCGGACCTGCTCCACGGTCGGGCGCTCCGGCAGCCGGTCGATGCTGCGGAACCGGTAGAGCAGCGGGCAGGTCTTGAAGTCGGCCGCCCGCGACGGCGACAGCGACGCCCGCACCGTGGGTGGTGCGGTCGGGCCGTGCTGGGTGTCGATCACCGGTTCCGCCGTCATGCCCGGAAGGTTAGGGCACCGGTGTGACAGGGCGCCCGTCGCCGCACCGGAGCATGATCGGCGCCGCGTAGCATCGACCCGGTGGAGCAGCGGACCCGACCGTCGCGCCGGCCGGGGCTGACCCTCGGCCGGGTCTTCGGGGTGCCGCTGCGCGTCGACGCCTCGATGCTGCTGCTCACCGTGGTCGTCACCGTGCTCTACGCCGCGCTGGCCCGCCGCCAGCTCGACCTCGGCCACCTCGGCGGCTATCTGGTCGGCCTCGGCTTCGTGGTCTCCCTGCTCGGCTCGGTGCTCCTGCACGAGCTGGGGCACGCGCTGACCGCCCGGCGCTACGGCATCGGTGTGCGCGGGATCACCCTGGAGCTGCTCGGCGGCTACACCGAGATGGACCGGGACGCCCCCAGCCCCAAGGTCGACCTGCTGGTCTCCCTCGCCGGCCCGGCCGTCTCCGCGGTGCTCGGCGCCGGGGCGGTCGCCGCCACCCTGGCCCTGCCCGCCGGCACCCTCGCCCACCAGCTCGCCTTCCAGCTCGCGGTCAGCAACGTCGTGGTCGCCGTCTTCAACAGCCTGCCCGGGCTGCCCCTGGACGGGGGTCGGGCGCTGCGCGCCGCGGTCTGGGCGGTCACCCGGGACCGGCACCGGGGCACCGAGGTGGCCGGCTGGATCGGCCGGGCCGTGGCGCTCGCCACCGTGGCCCTGGTGGTGCTGCTCACCTTGCGCCGGGCGCTCGCCCCGCTCGCCCTGCCGCTGATGCTGCTGGTCGCGGTGACCCTGTGGCGCGGCGCCGGCCAGTCCATCCGGATGGCCCGGATCGGCCGCCGCCTGCCGCTGGTCGACCTGGCCCGGCTGGCCCGCCCGGTGCTGCCGGTGCCCACCGGCACCCCGCTGGCCGAGGCGCAGCGCCGCCGCGCCGAGGGGGCCACCCCCGACGCCGCGCTCACCGTGGTCGACGCCGCCGGCCGCCCGGTGGCCCTGGTCGACCCGGCCCGCGTCGCCGCCGTACCCGCGGAACGGCGGCCGTGGCTCGCGGTGGACGCGGTGGCCCGCGGCCTGGACAGCGTGCCCACGCTGCCGGTCGGCGCGGACGGCGAGCGGGTGCTGGAGACGGTGCGCACCCACCCGGGCGCGCAGTACGTCGTGACGGCAGGCGAAGATGTGGTCGGCGTCCTGCACATCGCGGATCTCGCCCAGCTCCTGGAACCCAAACGGAAGACGAACACGTGACCGCAGATACCTCCACCGTCCCGGCGCTGCCCCCGGTCCACCGGGGGCCGTTCCGACCCGGCGACCGGGTCCAGCTGACCGACCCGAAGGGCCGGATGCACACCGTGACGCTGGAGCCCGGCAAGGAGTTCCACACCCACCGCGGGATCCTCAAGCACGACACCCTGATCGGCCTCCCCGACGGCAGTGTGGTCACCACCGCCGGCGGCGGCACCGCGTTCCTGGCCCTGCGGCCGCTGTTGTCGGACTACGTGCTCTCCATGCCGCGCGGCGCCCAGGTGATCTACCCGAAGGACTCGGCGCAGATCGTCGCCATGGGCGACATCTTCCCCGGTGCGAAGGTCCTGGAGGCCGGCGCCGGCTCCGGCGCGCTCTCCTGCTCGCTGCTGCGGGCCGTCGGCACCGAGGGCGAGCTGCACTCGTTCGAGGTGCGCGACGACTTCGCCCAGATCGCCCGGCGCAACGTCGAGGCGTTCTTCAACGGCCCGCACCCCGCCTGGCGGCTGCACGTCGGGGACGTCGCCGAGTGCACCGAGACCGGTTTCGACCGGATCATCCTGGACATGCTCACCCCCTGGGAGATGCTCGACATGGTCGAGCGGGCGCTGGTTCCCGGCGGCGTGCTGATCGGCTACGTGGCCACCACGCCGCAGCTCTCCGAGCTGGTCGAGGCGCTGCGCGAGCGGGGCGGCTGGACCGAGCCGCGCGCCTGGGAGTCGCTGGTGCGGGACTGGCACGCCGAAGGGCTCGCGGTCCGGCCCGACCACCGCATGATCGCGCACACCGCCTTCCTGGTCTCCGCGCGCAAGCTCGCCCCCGGGGTCACCGCCCCGCCGCGGCGGCGCAAGCCCAGCAAGGGCGCCGAGGCGTACGCCCTGCGCCGGGACGCGCTGCGCGCGGCCGAGGCGGCCCGCCAGACGGCCGCCGGCGCCGAGGAGCCGGACCGGGCGTGACCCCGCCGCGTGGGCGGGTTGGAGCGGGCGGATCATGGGTCCCGGTGGGGACGACACCGAGCGGGTGGAGACGGTGGCATGAGCGAGCGGATCGGGGCACGCGGCGGGCGCCGCACCTGTCCCGGCGGTCCGGACCGGCGGCGGCGCGCGGGCCGGGAGGCGGCGGCATGAGCAGCCCCGGCTACGGCAACGGCGACCTGCCCGCCGTCTTCCCCGACTGGTCGCCCTACGCCGACCTGGAGTCGGCCGCCCGGGCCTACCTGCGCGACCCGGACATCGCCCTGGACGCCCTCGGCGGGGTGCTGCGCGGCGCCTCCGTGCTCGGCTTCACCCTGGAACGCTTCGTCAACGAGGTGAACGGGGTGTGGCAGGAGGTCGTCGTCTGCGACGGCAGCCGGCTGGTGCTCTGGCACGGCGAGGACGTCCCGCCGGGGGAGGGGCCACCCGGCTCGATGACCTCCTCGCTGCGGGTGGTGCCGGTCTCCACCGTCACCGAGGTCGGCTGCCGGCGGCGGCTCACCCGCGCCGACAACGGCGAGGTCCGGGTCGACAGCATCGACGTCTACCTGCTGCTCAGCTCGCTGGACGAGGCGCCGCCCAGCGACGAGATGGCCGGCGCGCCCCGGCACGACGCGCTGCGCTTCGGCAAGACCCTCGACGACGGCGGCGCCGGACAGATCGCCCGGCTGGAGGAGTTCGCCCGGCTGGTCGCCTCCGTCGTCGGCCGCCCCCTGCTCTAGAGACGCCGGGGGCCGGGGACCATGCGTCCCCGGCCCGCCGCGTGCGTCAGGTCAGTCCTCCGCCTCCGGGCCGGCCACCTCGGCGCCGTCGCTGGCGCGCACCACGTGGATGCACTCGCCCGGGCACTCCTTCGCCGAGTCGATCACTTCGAGGCGCAGGTGCTCCGGCACGTCCACCCGGGCGCCCGGGGTCAGCCGCAGCTCGCCGTCGGGCCCCTTGACGTACGCCAGGCCGTCGACGTCGAACTCGAAGACCTCCGGCGCGTACTGGACGCACAGCCCGTCACCCGTGCACAGGTCCTGGTCGACCCAGACCTGCAGCTGGTCCGTCGCGACGTCGGTCACGAAGCACCCCCCATGTTCTCCCGTCCCACGCTCCGACGGTACCCGAACGCCCGTACCCGCCCGTCGACCAGCCCTTGGCGATCAAGCTTCGGTGACGAGCGCGTTGCGGAGGACCGAATCGGGCTCATAGCGGCTAGTGTTAGCTCAGAACGTTCAAGCCCCCCGGGGAGGTGGGACGTGGCACGCAGCGACGACGCGGACTCGCGCGCCGCACGGTGGGAGAAGGAGGCCCACGATCTCTCCACGCAGGTTGCGTTCCTTCAAGAGGAACTCGCCCTGGTGCGGCGCAAGTTGACCGAAAGCCCCCGACACGTCCGGCAGCTCGAGGAGCGGCTGGCGGCCACCCAGGCACAGTTGGCGCGGCTGACCGAGAACAACGAACGGCTCGTGAGCACCCTCAAGGAGGCTCGCGCGCAGATCGTGACGCTCAAGGAGGAGATCGACCGCCTCGCCCAGCCGCCGAGTGGCTACGGCGTCTTCCTGGCGAAGCACGACGACGGCACGGTGGACGTCTTCACCGGTGGCCGCAAGCTCCGGGTTGCCGTCTCGCCCTCGCTGGAGGTCGACGAGCTGCGGCGCGGCCAGGAGGTCCTGCTCAACGACGCGCTCAACATCGTCGACGCGTTCGGCTACGAGCGGGTCGGCGAGGTCGTGATGCTCAAGGAGATCCTCGCGGGTCCCGACGGCGCGCCGGGTGACCGGGCGCTGGTCGTCTCGCACTCCGACGAGGAGCGGATCGTGCACCTCGCCGAGACCCTGATCGGTTCGCCGATCCGGGCCGGCGACTCGCTCATGATCGAGCCCCGCTCGGCGTACGCGTACGAGCGGATCCCGAAGAGCGAGGTCGAGGAGCTCGTCCTGGAGGAGGTGCCCGACGTCGACTACACCGACATCGGCGGCCTCCACTCCCAGATCGAGCAGATCCGCGACGCGGTCGAGCTGCCCTTCCTGCACGCCGACCTGTTCCGCGAGCACCAGCTCCGGCCGCCGAAGGGCATCCTGCTCTACGGCCCGCCCGGCTGCGGCAAGACGCTGATCGCCAAGGCGGTGGCCAACTCCCTGGCCAAGAAGATCGCCGAACGGCGGGGCGAGGAGAAGCACACCAGCTTCTTCCTCAACATCAAGGGCCCCGAGCTGCTCAACAAGTACGTCGGCGAGACCGAGCGGCACATCCGGCTGATCTTCCAGCGGGCGCGGGAGAAGGCCGGCGAGGGCACCCCGGTGATCGTGTTCTTCGACGAGATGGACTCCGTCTTCCGCACCCGCGGCTCCGGCGTCTCCTCCGACGTCGAGAACACCATCGTCCCGCAGCTGCTCAGCGAGATCGACGGCGTGGAGGGCCTGGAGAACGTCATCGTCATCGGCGCCTCCAACCGGGAAGACATGATCGACCCGGCGATCCTGCGCCCCGGCCGGCTCGACGTGAAGATCAAGATCGAGCGGCCGGACGCCGAGGCGGCCAAGGACATCTTCTCCAAGTACATCCTCTCCGGCCTGCCGCTGCACGCGGACGACCTGGCCGAGCACGGCGGCGACTCGCAGGCCACCGTGGCGGCGATGATCGACGCGGTCGTGCTGCGGATGTACTCGGAGACCGAGGAGAACCGCTTCCTCGAGGTCACCTACGCCAACGGTGACAAGGAAGTCCTCTACTTCAAGGACTTCAACTCCGGCGCGATGATCCAGAACATCGTCGACCGGGGCAAGAAGATGGCCATCAAGGAGTTCCTCACCTCCGGGCGCAAGGGGTTGCGGCTCCAGCACCTCCTCGACGCCTGCGTCGACGAGTTCCGCGAGAACGAGGACCTGCCCAACACCACCAACCCCGACGACTGGGCCCGCATCTCCGGCAAGAAGGGCGAGCGGATCGTCTACATCCGCACGCTCGTCTCCGGCGGCAAGGGCGCCGAGGCCGGCCGGTCCATCGAGACCGCCAGCAACACCGGCCAGTACCTGTAGCCAGACGGCACGACGGAGGCCCGCTGCGCACCGCGCCGCGGGCCTCCGCGCGTCCGCGTCCGGCGCCGCCGTGCGCCGCCACACCGCCACGCCCCGGGCCGCCACGCCCCCATCCCGCGTGACGGCGACTACGCTCGACGTGACGGGGGACCGGGACGGGCGAGCGGAGCGGGCAGGTCGATGAGCGTCAGACGGATCATGGGCACCGAGGTCGAGTACGGCATCTCCGTGCCCGGCCAGGCCGGGGCCAACCCGATGGTCACCTCCTCGCAGGTGGTCAACGCCTACGGGGCACGACCGGAACTCAACCGGGGCGGCCGGGCCCGCTGGGACTACGAGGAGGAGTCGCCGCTGCGCGACGCCCGCGGCTTCACCTACTCCGGGGCGGCCTACGACCCGGCCGAGGCGCTCGCCGACGAGGACCTCGGGCTGGCCAACGTCATACTCACCAACGGCGCCCGGCTCTACGTCGACCACGCCCACCCGGAATACTCCACGCCCGAGGTGACCAACCCCCTCGACGTGGTGCGCTGGGACAAGGCCGGGGAGCGGGTGATGGCCGAGGCGTCCAAGCGGGCCGCCACCATCCCGGGCACCCACCCGATCCACCTCTACAAGAACAACACCGACAACAAGGGCGCCAGCTACGGCTCCCACGAGAACTACCTGATGCGGCGGCAGACCCCGTTCGCCGACATCGTGGCGTACCTGACGCCGTTCTTCGTCACCCGGCAGATCGTCTGCGGCGCCGGCCGGGTCGGCATCGGCCAGGACGGCGGCCAGAGCGGCTTCCAGATCTCCCAGCGCGCCGACTTCTTCGAGGTCGAGGTGGGGCTGGAGACCACCCTGAAGCGGCCCATCATCAACACCCGCGACGAGCCGCACGCGGACGCCGACAAGTACCGCCGGCTGCACGTCATCATCGGCGACGCCAACCTCTCCGAGATCTCCACCTACCTGAAGGTCGGCACCACCGCGCTGATCCTCACCATGATCGAGGAGAAGGCGCTCGGCCCCGACCTGGGCATCGCCGACCCGGTCAGCGAGCTGCGCGCGGTCAGCCACGACCCGGGGCTCAAGCACCTGATGCGGCTGCGCGACGGCCGCAAGCTGACCGCCCTGGACGTGCAGTGGGCGTACCTGGAGCGGGTCCGGTCCTTCGTGGACGACCGCTACGGCAGCGACGTGGACGCGCAGACCGCCGACGTCCTCGACCGCTGGGAGAGCGTGCTGGACCGGCTCGGCCGGGACGCCTTCCTCTGCGCCGACGAGCTGGACTGGGTGGCCAAGCTGCGGCTGCTGGAGGGCTACCGGGAGCGGGAGAAGCTCGGCTGGGGCTCGCACAAGCTCCAGCTGGTCGACCTTCAATACTCCGACGTGCGGCCGGAGAAGGGCCTCTACCACCGCCTGGTGCAGCGGGGCTCGATGAAGACCCTGCTGACCGACGAGCAGACCCGCTCGGCCATGACCGAGCCGCCGGAGGACACCCGGGCCTACTTCCGGGGTCGCTGCCTCGCCCAGTACGCCTCGGAGGTGGTCGCCGCGAGCTGGGACTCGGTCATCTTCGACGTGGGCCGGGAGTCGCTGGTCCGGGTGCCGATGATGGAGCCCGAGCGGGGCACCCGCACGCACGTCGGGCAGCTCTTCGACCGCTGCGAGAGCGCCAAGGACCTGCTGGAGATGCTGACCGGCGGCTGAGCCGGATGCCGGAAGGCCCGTCCCGTGCCGGAACCCGGCGCGCGACGGGCTTTTCGTCGTCTGCGCGAGGTAAGTTGATCGCAGGCGATCGTGGAGGAGGGCACACCATGGCGACCCAAGAAGGCGGGCAGACCCAGTCCGGCAAGTCGCACGAGGAGGTCGAGGAGGTCACCGCGCAGGCCAACCCCGAGGTTGCCGAGCGGCACGCCGAGATCACCGAGGACGTCGACGACCTGCTCGACGAGATCGACTCCGTCCTGGAGGAGAACGCAGAAGAGTTCGTGAGGGGGTACGTGCAGAAAGGGGGCGAATAGGCTGAATGTCCGGCTTGGTGTGAGTTGAGTATGCCCGCCTGTAGCGCCGCCGGCGACGAACGAGCCTTGACGTTTCTGGTCTCGATCTAGTCCTGGATTACGTCGAGGGGACGCTGCGCCGGACGACCCGGCGACGCGCGGCTGTGACCATAGTTGGCCGACGGGCAGCGAGGTAGGGTGTCGACGTGAAGATCGTCGTCCAGGTTCGGCTGTACCCGGACGCCGTCCAGGAGGCGGCGCTTTCCTCGACGCTGGAGTTGTGTAACGACGGCGCGAACCTCGCCTCGGTTGAGGCGTTCCAGCGGCGGATTTTCGCGAAGCGGGAGCTCCAGCGACTCACTTATGGCCGGTTGAAGGCGCTGGGTCTGTCTGCTCAGCCCGCGATCCAGGTTTCTCGTAAGGTCGCTGGCGCATACGCCACCCTGAGGGCCAACATCCGGGCCGGCAACCTTGGCAAGCCCGGGTCGAAGCGTCGCGTCAGAGCCGAGTCGAAGCCGATCCAGTTTCGGCGCGACGCTGCGCAGCCGTTCGACGACCGCTGCCTGTCCTGGCAGCTTGCCGAGCGCACCGTGTCGATCTGGTCAGTAAATGGCCGGTTGATGCGAGTGCGGTTCGGGTGCTCCCCGCAGCAATACATAACCCTCGTGGCCCACCGACGGGGCGAGTCGGACCTTGTGCACCGTGACGGCAAGTGGTTTCTGTACGCCACCTGCGACATTGGTGATGTCGAAGTCAAGGAGCCTGACGGGTTTCTGGGCGTGGACCTGGGTATCGCGAACATCGCCACCGTCAACGACGGAACTCGGCACTGCGGTAAGAAGTTGAGCCGGGTCAGGCACCGCAACCAGCGGCTGCGAACCAAGCTTCAGCGTATAGGTACCAAGTCGGCCAAGCGGTTGTTGAAGGCTCGCCGACGGAAGGAGGCACGGTTCGCGGCCGACACCAACCACTGCATCGCCAAGCAGATCGTGACCGAGGCCGAACGCACCGGCTGCGGGATTGCCCTGGAAGACCTTACGGGCATCCGCGACCGGGTACGGCTCCGACGGCCCCAGCGGGTCACACTGCACTCGTGGGCGTTCGACCAGCTCGACCGTTTGATCGCCTACAAGGCGGCGCGGGCCGGGATCGGGGTCGTCCACGTTGATCCGGCGTACACCTCGCAGGCTTGCTCCTCCTGCGGGCATATCGCGAAGGCCAACCGCCCCAACCAATCCACCTTCCGGTGCACGTCGTGCGGTTTCGCTGAGCACGCCGACGTGAACGCAGCCCGCAACATCGCTGCTCGCGGTGTCGCGGACTGGGCAGCCGCCAGCCTGCCGAACGCGGCGTGACCCGTGCAGCCAGCACGAAATCCACAGCCGCAAGCTCGACCCTTCAGGGTTGAGAAGCTGACCTGCAACGGTGGTCCTGGCCAGTTCTGCGAGAATGCTCCGAGGCTGGCCAGGGCGATCAATTACCTGAGAGGAACCACGTGGCAGCGGGCTTCGATCCATCCGGGCGTCTACCAGATGCGTTCACCAACGCGGGGACGTCCTCCTTCACAGCGTTCCTGAGCAAGGTGGCCCCCGAGATGCTGCCCGGTCGTCGGCCGCTGCCGCCCGGCATGGCCGCCGACATGGCGCCGCACGCGACGACCATCGTGGCCATCTCGGCCAGCGGTGGCGTGGTGATGGCCGGCGACCGGCGCGCCACGATGGGCAACCTGATCGCCCAGCGGGACATCGAGAAGGTGCACCCGGCCGACGCGTACTCGCTGGTCGGCATCGCGGGCACCGCGGGCATCGGCATCGAGCTGATGCGACTGTTCCAGGTGGAGCTGGAGCACTACGAGAAGATCGAGGGCGCGATGCTCTCGCTCGACGGCAAGGCCAACCGGCTGGCCTCGATGATCCGCGGCAACCTGGGCGCCGCCATGCAGGGCCTCGCCGTGATCCCCCTCTTCGCCGGATTCGACCTGGCCGCCGCCGACCCGGCCCGGGCCGGGCGGATCTTCAGCTTCGACGTGACCGGCGGTCCCTACGAGGAGACCGGCTATGACGCCATCGGCTCCGGTTCGCTGTTCGCCAAGTCCGCGCTGAAGAAGCGGTTCCGGGCGGGCCTGTCGATCGACGACGCGACCCGGCTGGCCGTCGAGGCGCTCTACGACGCGGCCGACGACGACACCGCGACCGGTGGCCCGGACCTGACCCGCCGGATCTACCCGGTGGTGATGACCGCGACGGCCGAGGGCACCCACCGGCTCACCGACGCCGAGACCGCGGCGATCGCGGAGAGCGTGGTGTCCGGCCGGATGGAGAACCCGGGCGGCTGACCCCGCTCCCACCGCACCTGAGTCAGCAGTCCGCAGCACAGCGCCCGAAGGAGAACCGCCGCCGTGGCCATGCAGTTCTACGCCTCGCCCGAGCAGATCATGCGCGACCGCTCCGAGCTGGCCCGCAAGGGCATCGCCCGGGGCCGCAGCGCGGTCGTCCTGAGCTACGAGGGCGGGGTGCTCTTCGTCGCGGAGAACCTGTCCAGCACCCTGCACAAGGTCAGTGAGATCTACGACCGGATCGGCTTCGCCGCGGTGGGCCGCTACAACGAGTTCGAGAACCTGCGCCGGGCCGGGGTGCGGATGGCCGACCTCAACGGCCTGAGCTACGACCGCCGGGACGTGACCGGGCTGGGCCTGGCGAACGCGTTCGCGCAGACGCTGGGCGCGATCTTCACCGAGCAGTCGAAGCCGTTCGAGGTGGAGATCTGCGTGGCCGAGGTGGGCGCCACCCCGGAGGACGACTCGCTCTACCGGCTGACCTACGACGGGTCGGTCAACGACGAGCCGGGCCGGATGGCGATGGGTGGTCAGGCCGAGGCGATCACCGGGGTGCTGAAGAACGAGCACCGGCCGGAGATGTCGCTGTCGGAGGCGGTCCGGGCGGCGGTCAAGGCGCTGAGCAGCGTCGGCGGCGAGGGCGGGGCGGCCCGCACGATCGCCGCCAACCAGCTGGAGGTGGCGGTCCTGGACCGGCGCCGGGTGGGCCGGAAGTTCCGGCGGATCACCGGCGCGGCGCTGACCGCTCTGCTGGACGGCGAGGCGGGCGCGGACACCGCGCCGGCGCCGGGGCGGGCGAAGACCCCGACGGTGCCGACCGAGGAGGCGAAGAAGCCGACCACGTCGGCGGGCTCGGCCGACCTGGAGGGCCAGCCGCAGGAGGAGCAGCCCGGCGAGTGACGCGGCCCCCGCGGTCGCGCCTCAGCGGTGCGGCTTGAGCGGCGTCCACCAGGCGCGGTTGTCCCGGTACCAGTCGACGGTCGCGGCCAGCCCGGCGTCGAGGTCGACCGTCGGGGTCCAGCCCAGCTCGCGGCGGGTGGTGGTGGTGTCGAGGGCGTACCGGCGGTCGTGGCCCTTGCGGTCGGCGACCGGCCGGACCCGCTCCCAGCCGGCGCCGCAGGCGGCGAGCAGCCGGCCGGTGAGGTCGCGGTTGGTGAGTTCGGCGCCGCCGCCGAGGTGGTAGATCCCGCCGGCGCGGCCGCGCGCCTGGGCCAGCGCGACGCCGTGGCAGTGGTCGTCGACGTGCAGCCAGTCCCGGACGTTGCCGCCGTCGCCGTAGAGGGGCACGTCGTGCCCGTCGAGCAGGTTGGTGACGAACAGCGGGATGATCTTCTCGGGGTACTGGTAGGGCCCGTAGGTGTTGGCGCCGCGGGTGACCACCACGTCGAGGCCGTGGGTGCGGTGGTAGGCCAGCGCCAGCAGGTCGCCGGCGGCCTTGCTGGCCGAGTACGGGGAGCTGGGGTCGAGCGGGGCCTGCTCGGTCCAGGCGCCGGTGGCGATGGAGCCGTACACCTCGTCGGTGGAGACCTGGACGAAGCGGCGCACGCCGTGGCGCAGGGCCGCGTCGAGCAGGGTCTGGGTGCCCACCACGTTGGTGGTGACGAAGTCGGCGGCGGCGGTGATGGAGCGGTCCACGTGCGACTCGGCGGCGAAGTGCACGACGACGTCGTGGCCGGCGACGGTGGCGTCGACCAGGGCGGCGTCGCGGATGTCGCCGCGGACGACCCGCAGCCTCGGGTCGGCGCGGACCGGGTCCAGGGCGCCCTCGGTGGCGGCGTAGGTCCAGGCGTCGAGCACGGTGACGGTGTCCGCGGGGAGGTCCGGCTCGGCGCCGGTGAGCAGCCGCCGGACGTACGCGGACCCGATGAAGCCGGCGCCGCCGGTGACGAGGATCCTCACGGCTGGGACCGTACCCGGCGCTGGGATGTGCGAACGCGGGGAATGCCGGGCGCGGTGCGGATGAGACCGCTGGGTTGAGCGCTGCCCATCTGGGGCCCCGGGCGGCTAATGTCACATCATGGAGCGGCGAATCTTCGGCCTCGAAACCGAGTACGGCGTCACCTGCACCTATCGCGGGCAACGCCGACTGTCCCCCGACGAGGTCGCGCGGTACCTGTTCCGGCGGGTGGTGTCGTGGGGCCGGTCGAGCAACGTGTTCCTGCGCAACGGAGCCCGCCTCTACCTCGACGTGGGCTCGCACCCGGAGTACGCGACGCCGGAGTGCGACTCGGTGACCGACCTGGTGGCCCACGACCGGGCGGGGGAGCGGATCCTGGAGGGGCTGCTCGTCGACGCGGAGAAGCGGCTGCACGACGAGGGCATCGCGGGCGAGATCTACCTGTTCAAGAACAACACCGACTCGGCCGGCAACTCGTACGGCTGCCACGAGAACTACCTGGTGTCCCGGCACGGCGAGTTCGGCCGGCTGGCCGACGTGCTGATCCCGTTCCTGGTCACCCGGCAGTTGATCTGCGGTGCCGGCAAGGTGCTCCAGACGCCGCGCGGCGCGGTCTACTGCCTGTCCCAGCGGGCCGAGCACATCTGGGAGGGCGTCTCCTCGGCGACCACCCGGAGCCGGCCGATCATCAACACCCGGGACGAGCCGCACGCCGACGCCGAGCGCTACCGGCGGCTGCACGTGATCGTCGGCGACTCGAACATGAACGAGGTCACCACGCTGCTGAAGGTCGGCACGGCCGACATCGTGCTGCGGATGATCGAGGCCGGGGTGGTGATGCGGGACCTGTCGCTGGAGAACCCGATCCGGGCGATCCGCGAGGTGTCGCACGACATCACGGGCCGGCGGAAGGTGCGGCTGGCCTCCGGCAAGGAGGTCTCGGCGCTGGAGATCCAGCAGGAATACCTGGCGAAGGCGACGGAGTTCGTGGAGCGCCGGGGCGGGGACCAGACCGCCAAGCGGGTGGTGGAACTGTGGGGTCGGGTGCTGCGGGCGGTGGAGACCGGTGACCTGGACCCGGTGGCCCGGGAGATCGACTGGGTGACGAAGCTGCGGCTGATCGAGCGTTACCAGCGCAAGCACGACCTGCCGCTGTCGCACCCGCGGGTGGCGCAGATGGACCTGGCCTACCACGACCTGCGGCGCGGCCGGGGCCTCTATGGGCTGCTGGAGCGGCGCGGCGAGGTGGACCGGGTGGCCACCGACCCGGAGATCTTCGAGGCGAAGGAGACCCCGCCGCAGACCACCCGGGCGCGGCTGCGCGGCGAGTTCATCCGGCACGCCCAGGAGAAGCGGCGCGACTTCACCGTGGACTGGGTGCACCTGAAGCTGAACGACCAGGCGCAGCGCACGGTGCTGTGCAAGGACCCGTTCCGGGCGTACGACGAGCGGGTGGAGCGGCTCATCGCGAGCATGTGACGCGGGTGGGCGGCCGGTGCCGCGGGCGCCGGCCGCCGGCCCACGGGTACGCTGGCGTCGCCATGGACACTTCCGAACCTTCCGGCCGCTCCGGCGGCGAGACGCGCCCCGGCCGCGACAGCGGGACCGAGAAGCTCAACTGGCTCGACCGGCGCCGAGAGAAGATCCGGGCCGAGGTCGAGCGCAACCGCCGCGGCGAGTACACCGTGCCGACCTGGGTGCTGGCCGCGGCGCTGGTGTTGATCGTGGGCGCCTGGCTGGCGCTGATCCTCCTGGCCGGCTGACCGCCGCAACCGCAGCGGGGGAGTTGCGCACCGCCCCGGCGGGTTACACCCGGGCCGCCGCGCACGGCTACAGGGCGCGCTGACCTCCTCAGCCGAGCAGGCGGGCCGCGTGCCGGCCGGCGGCGGCCGCGGCAAGGAAGTAGACGTGGTCGCCGTCGAGCCCGCGTCCCATCGTCGACAGGCCGACCGGGCTCGCCCGCAGCGCCGCGTCCAGGCCGTCGGTGGGCACGGTGACGATCCGGTGCCGCGCCGCGAGCGGGGCCAGCGCCGCCGCGACCTCGGCAGCGAGGGCCGGATCGAGGCCGTCCGGCACGACCAGCTCCGCGGGGGCCAGGGCGACCCGGCCGTACGCGGTGAGGCTGTGGTGGGAGACGCCGCGGTGCCGGGGGCGGGGGTCGGCGTCGGAGACGCGCAGCGAGCCGACCGGCCGCCCGCCCAGCGTGGCCACCGCGTTGACCGCCTCGCCGACGGCCACCCCGGAGAAGCCCCAGCGGGTGCCGGTGCCGAGGTTGCCGGGGCCCTGGGCGACGATCGCGACGTCGGCGCCGAGCACGTGCCGCGCGGCGAGCAGGCCGCTGTGCAGGGTGCTGGCCTCCAGGTCACCGCCGAACGCCTGGCCCACGCTGACCGTGCCGGCGAGGTGGCCGGCGAGCCCGGCGAGGGTGCGGGAGAACCAGGCCGGCAACGCCCCGCCGTCGGTGAGCAGGTAGGCCACCCGGGCGTCCGGGGCGTCGGCGTGGACGCCGGCCAGGATCGCCGGCAGCGCGGAGTGCAGGTCGGCGGTGACCACCGGCATCCCGTCGACGGACTCGGCGGCGGCCAGCCGCTCGTGGTGCGGGGAGGCCTCCTCGTCCACGCCGAGCAGGATCGGCTGCAGCGGGGTGTAGCGGGCCTTGACGAGGTGCCCGGCGGCGCGGGTGTCGGCGGCCTGCGGCGGGTCGGCGGGCAGCCGGTCGGGCAGGGCGACGACGAGGGCGTACCCGCCGGTGCCGAGGCCCATCAGCAGCGCGCCGGCGTTGAGCAGCACCCGGTCGCCGGGCTCCGGGTCGCCGACCAGCGCCGGGTAGGCCAGGGCGCGCATCCGGTCGCCGTCGGGCAGGTCGACGTCGAGTTCCACGGCGCCGGCCCACCGCCGCCGTACCGCCGTGACCGTGCCGGACCGCCATCGCACCATGCCGGCACGCTATCGGCCGGCGACGGGCCGGGGTGCGGCCGGGTCGGCGGCCCGCCGGTCAGGGCACCCCGCCCGGCTCCTGGTCCACCGCCCGCTCGTCCTCGTCCTGGGTGGTCCGGGCCCGGTGCCCGTCGCGGCCGCGCCTCGACCGGGTCGGGTCGAGGAAGACGTACCCGATCTCCGGGAACCTGTCGGTGAGCCGCCGCTCGGCCTCGTCGGCGGCGGCCTCGATGTCGGCGCCGGTGGCGTCGTCCTGGAAGTCGACCTTGGCGGCGACCAGGATCTCCTCGGGTCCGAGGAACATGGTCATGAGGGTGTCGACGCGGTCCACGGCGGGCAGCCCGGCCAGCTCGTGCTCGATCTGGCGGTGCACCCGGTCGGACACCGCCCGGCCGACCAGCAGCGAGATGTTGCTGCGGGCCAGGATGCCGGCGACCACCAGCAGCAGCGCGCCGATGAGGATCGAGGCGACGCCGTCGTAGAGCTCGTCGCCGGTGAGGTGCGACAGCGTGAGGCCGGCGGCGGCGAGCAGCAGGCCGATCAGGGCGGCGGTGTCCTCCAGGAAGACCGCCTTGACGGTGGTGTCGGCGGTCAGCCGCAGGTAGCGGCGCGGGGTGGCCCGCCAGCGCCGGGACTCCCTGCGGACCTGCCGGACCGCCCGGGCCAGCGACACCGACTCGATGGCGAAGGAGATCGCCAGGACTATGTACGAGGTCAGGTAGTTGCCGGTGTGCTCGTGCACGAGGATCGTGGTGACGCCGTGGGTGATGGCGAAGCCGGCGCCGACCACGAAGGTGAACAGCGCGGCGAGGAACGCCCAGACGTAGCTCTCCTTGCCGTACCCGAAGGGGTGCCGGGTGTCGGCGGGCCGCGCCCCGCGGCGCAGCGCCAGGTAGAGCAGCACCTCGGTGGTGGTGTCGGCCACCGAGTGGGCGGCCTCGGAGAGCATCGCCGCGGAACCGGAGATCAGGCCCGCGACCAGCTTGGCGACCGCGATGGCGAGGTTCGCCGCGCCGGCCACCACGACCGTGCCGACGCTCTCGCTCTTGACTTCCGCCTCCGCCATGCGCTCACCCTATGGCCGCCGTCGGCCGGCCGCCCGAGCGACGCGGGCCCCGGACGGTGTGGCGGGGATCGCCTCCGCGGCGGGACTCCCGCGCGCCGCGCCCGCGCGGGTGCGCGCTGCGGACGTGCGGGCTGCTAGCGTTTCCCACGTGTCGCGGACCCGTACCGAACGCCTGGTCAACCTGGTGATCTGCCTGCTGTCCACGCGACGGTTCCTGACCGCCGCGCAGATCGCCGCGACCGTGCCCGGCTACGAGCACGATCCGGACGACGCCAAGGACCACGAGGCGTTCCAGCGCAAGTTCGAGCGGGACAAGGCCGAGCTGCGGGAGCTCGGGGTGCCGCTGGAGACCGGCACGGCCAGCGTCTTCGACGCCGAGCCGGGCTACCGGATCGCGCCCCGCGAGTACGCCCTGCCCGACATCCCCCTCGAGCCGGACGAGGCCGCCGCCGTGGGCATCGCGGCGCGGCTGTGGCAGCACGCCGGCCTGGCCGCCGCCGCCTCGTCGGGGCTGGCGAAGCTGCGCGCCGCCGGCATCGACGTCGACCCGCAGGCCACGCTGGGCCTGGAGCCGATGGTCACGGTCGACCCGGCGTTCGCGCCGCTGACCGCCGCCGCGCGGGACCGGCGCGAGGTCAACTTCGACTACCGGGTGCCCGACCGGGACGCCCCGACCCGCCGCCGGCTCCAGCCGTGGGGCGTGGTCTGCTGGCGGGGCCGCTGGTACGTGGTCGGGCACGACCTGGACCGGGCGGCGACCCGCTGCTTCCGGCTCTCCCGCGTGGTGGGCGCGGTCCGGGTGACCGGCCAGCCCGAGGCGTACGAGCCGCCCGCCGGGGTGGACCTCATCAGCCACGTGGCCCGCTGGTCCGGGCCGGTGGAGCGGACCGGCCGGGCCACCGTGCTGGTCGCGCCCGGCCGCGCCGCGGGGCTGCGCCGCTGGGCGGTGGAGAGCCACGCCGGGCCGGACGGTGACCGCCTGGTCCTGCCGTACGCCGACGCCGACTACCTGGCGGGCCAGATCGTCGGCTACGGCCCGGACGTGCGGGTGCTGGAGCCGCCGGAGGTCCGCGAGGCGGTCATCCAGCGGCTGAAGGAGATCGCCGCCCGCCACGACGACCTGGCCGTGGCCGGGGGTGCCCGGTGACCCGCCCGGCGGCCCGCGGCGGCCGCGCCTCGGCGGACCGGCTGGCCCGGCTGCTCAACCTGGTGCCCTACCTGCTGGCCCGCCCCGGCATCGAGATCGCCGAGGCGGCGCACGACCTGGGGGTGACCGAGAAGCAGCTCCGTGAGGACCTGGAGCTGCTCTGGGTGTGCGGGCTGCCCGGTTACGGCCCCGGTGACCTGATCGACATGGCGTTCGACGGCGACCGGGTGACCATCACCTACGACGCCGGCATCGACCGCCCGCTCCGGCTCACCCCGGACGAGGCGCTGGCCCTGGTGGTGGCGCTGCGGATGCTCGCCGAGACGCCCGGGGTGGCCAACCGGGAGGCGGTCGAGCGGGCCCTCGCCAAGATCGAGAGCGCCGCCGGCGACCTGGCCGGCGCCCCCGTCGAGGTGCGGCTGCCCGGCGACACGGCCCGGGTCCGCGAGCTGCGGGCCGCCGTGGAGCGCGGCCGGGCGCTGCGGATCACCTACTACACCGCGGCGCGCGACGAGACCACCGAGCGGACCATCGACCCGCTGCGGATGCTGATGGTCGGCGGCCGGGCGTACGTGGAGGCGTGGTGCCGTCGGGCCGAGGCGGTCCGGCTGTTCCGGGCCGACCGGATCGACGCGGTCACCGAGCTGGCGGAGCAGGCCGTGGTGCCGCCGCAGGCGCGCCCGCACGACCTCAGCGACGGGGTGTTCCGCCCCTCGCCGGACCTGCCGCTGATCACCCTGCGGATCGGCCGGGGCGAGCGGTGGATCACCGAGTACTACCCGTGCGAGCGGGTCGAGGCCGACGGCGAGCAGTGGCTGGTGTCGCTGCGGGTCACTGACCTGGGCTGGGCCCGCCGGTTCGTGCTCGGGCTGGGGCCGGACGTGACGGTGGTCGCGCCGACCGAGCTGGCCGAGCAGGTGCGGGCGCAGGCGGCCGCCGCGCTCGACGCGTACGCCACCCCGGCCGACCGCGCCGATCCGGCGGTGGGCGCGGTCACCCAGTAGGCTGACCGCCGTGGTGACGTGGATCGTGCTCGGGGTCGTGCTGTTCGCGCTGCTCGTGCTGGCCCTGGCGGTCCGGCCGGTGCTGGCGCGGCTGCCCCGGCTGCGCCGCACGGCGCTGGCCCTGCAACGGCGTCAGGCCGAGGCGGAGTCGCTGCGGTCCGCCGCCGAGGAGCTCCAGGCGCGGGCCGAGTCGCTCCAGGAGCGGGTGGGCGTGGCGCAGGAACGGATGACGTTGATCAAGGCCAGGCGCGGGAAGTGATCGACGGCGGTCGGTCCGCTGTTCGGTAGCTGCGCGTTCCCGGCCGGATCCGCGCACGATTGCGCCCCCGTGGGTGGTTGACGGGACACTCCGGGTTGGCCGAGACTTCACCGACCAGGCCCGCAACCGGGGGCCCGGCAGGGTGGCAACCGCCTTCGACGCACGTACGATGGGCTCCGACCACCCTCACCGACACAGAGCGACTGGAGCTTCCCATGGGTGCCCTCAAGCCGTGGCACATCGCCGTACTCGTGGTCGTGCTGATCCTGCTCTTCGGCGCGAAGCGGCTCCCCGACGCGGCCCGCTCGCTGGGCCGCTCGCTGCGGATCATCAAGGCCGAGACCAAGAGCCTGCACGACGACGACCGTGACCTGGCCGAGAAGGCCGACGCGCAGTCCGGCTACCAGCCGCTCCCGCCGCAGCAGCAGGTCACCCCGCAGCCGCAGCAGCAGCCGGTCGACCCGGTGCAGCGCGTCCGCGAGAACTGACCCGAGAGGGCTCCACCACCGTGGCCTTCGGGTTGAAGAAGCGCGGCCCGAGCAAGTTCGAGCAGGCCGCCGACGGCTCGATGACGCTCATCGAGCACGTCCGGGAACTGCGTACCCGGCTGTTCCGCGCGTCGCTGGCGATCCTGGTCGGTTTCGGTTTCGGCATCTGGCTGGCCACGCCGGTCCGGATCCTGCTCTCGAAGCCGTACTGCGACCTGCCGCAGTCGATCGACCCGGAAACCGGCAAGTGCCTGTTCGTGCAGCTCGGCGTCGCGGACGTCTTCCTGCTGAACCTGAAGATCGGCCTCTGGGTCGGTCTGGTCATCGCCGCGCCGGTCTGGCTCTACCAGCTCTGGGCGTTCATCGCGCCGGGTCTGCACCGGCACGAGCGGCGGTACGCGTACATCTTCACGGCGCTGGCCGCGCCGCTGTTCGCGGCCGGCGCGGTGCTGGCGTTCTTCGTCACCACCAAGGGGCTCGAGTTCCTGCTCAACGTCTCCGGTGACGACATCGCGACCAACCTCGAGGTCACCCGCTACATCTCGTTCGTCACGAACCTGATCCTGCTGTTCGGGGTGGCGTTCGAGTTCCCGCTGATCGTGCTGATGCTCAACTTCGTCGGGCTGGCAAGCGCGAAGCGCCTGCTGAGCTGGTGGCGGGTGGCGATCTTCGTGTTCTTCGCGTTCTCCGCGGTGGTCACGCCGACGCCCGACCCGTTCGGCATGACCGCGCTGGCGATCTGCCTCTCCGCGCTCTACTTCGGCGCGGTGGCGGTGGCCTTCATCAACGACCGGCGGCGGGGGCGGGGCCGGGAGCTCTACTCGGACGTCGCCGACGACGAGGTGTCGCCGCTGGACCTGTCCGTCGAGCCGGTCGGCGCGGCCGGCGGGGTGGAGGCGAGCGCGCCGATCGGGGCACCTGAGCCGGTCGCCGCCCCGGCGCCGATCGAACGCCGCTACGACGACATGACCTGACCGGTCCGTCCCGAGCACCGACGCGAACGCCGTCCCCGCCACGGGGGCGGCGTTCGCGGGTTCCGGGACGCCGTGGGGCCCGGCGGCTCGGCATACTGGCGACCGTGATCGACAACGACCGGGCGGGACGTCCCGACCTGCCTTCGGCGCTGCGCTTCCTGACCGAACTGGTCGCCTGGGTCGCCACCCCGTGGGCCCTCGGACGGCACTCCGTGGTGCTGGCGATCGCCTCGGTGGTGTTGCTGGTCGGCCTGCCCACCGTGTTCGCCACCCCCGGCGACAAGCGGCAGGTGATCGTGCCGGTGCCCGGGCTGGTCACCGTCGCGCTGGTGCTGCTGCAACTGGTCGCCGCAGTGCTCGGGGCCGGGGCGGCCTGGCCGTGGCCGGTCGCGGTCGCGGTGACCGTGTTGGCGGCGGCCACCGTGGTGACCGAGCTGCCCCGCTGGCGCCGGCTCGCCCCGCTCGGCCGCGACGGCCACCCGGCCGGCCGCGCCGCCTGACCCCGCCCGTCGTGCGGGCCGCCGGTCAGGCCACCCGGCGGGCCGCGTCCGGCGGCGGGGCCGGCACGGCGTCCGGGTGCAGGATCGCCGCGATCGCCTCGGCGCCGTCGACCAGGCGCGGGCCGGCCCGCACGATCAGCCCGTCCGCGTCGAGCGCCCACACCTCCGCCCCGGGGAACCGCGCGGCCACCCCGGCGGCCTGCGCGGCGGCCCCGTCCAGATGGAAGCCACACGGCGCGACCAGCACCACCTCGGGCCGGGCGGCCTGCAGCGCGGCCCAGGTGGTCGGCGTGGACCGGGCCCCGGGGTGGGTCGCCACCGGCTCGCCGCCGGCGGTCTCGACGAGGTCGGGGATCCAGTGCCCGGCGCCGAACGGCGGGTCCACCCACTCCACCACGGCGACCCGCCGCCGGGGCCGGCCGGCCACCGCCGCCCGGACCGCCGCGAGCCGCGCCCGCAGCGCGTCCACCAGAGCCTCCGCCCGGTCGGGCACCCGGGCCGCCGCGCCGACCGCCAGGATCGTGCCCAGCACGTCCGCCAGGGTGTACGGGTCGAGCGACAGCACCTCCGCCCGGCAGCCGAGGTGGTCGACGGCGTCCGCGACCCGGCCCGACGGCAGGGCGCAGACCCGGCACAGGTCCTGGGTGAGGATCAGATCCGGGTCGAGGCCGGCCAGCGCGCCGGCGTGCAGGGTGTAGAGGTCCGCGCCGGCGGCCAGTTGACTCCTGACGTACGCGTCGATCTCGCCGGGGCTCATCCCCCGGGTGTCCCGGCCACCCACCACGACCGCGGTGCCGGCCCGGTACTCGGGTGGCACCGCGCACTCGAAGGTGACCCCGACCAGTTCGTCGCCGAGCCCCAGGGCGTAGACGATCTCGGTGGCCGAGGGGAGGAGGGAGACCACCCGCATCCCGCCATCCTGCCGGCCTCCGCAGTTCCCCCGATCCCCGGGTCCGGGCCCTGGCCCGGCGTTAGTCTGGGGCGGCGCCCGAGGCGGTGCGGACGCGTCCGTCGTCGCGGCCCGCCCCGCAGCGGTGCCGGCGGCGTGACGGCCCTCTCCGGGGAGGCGGTGCGGTGTCCGATCCGATCGAGGCGTTCTTCGCGCAGCTCGCCCGGCAGGCCCCCGAGCGGTTGCTGCGGCGCACCGCCGGCTCGATCCGGTTCGAGCTGGAGGAGGACGGCGCGCTCCACGTCTGGCACCTGACCATTTCGGACGGGCGGATCGCGGTGGACCGCCGCGCGCGGGACGCCGACACGGTGATCCGAACCCGGCGGGACTTCTTCGTCCTGATGGCCCGGGGTGAGGCCAAGCCGCTGCCGGCCTGGCTGCGCAACGACATCACCGCCGAGGGGCACTTCCGGTTCGTGGTGCTGCTGGAGCGGCTCTTCCCGGCGCCGCCCGGGGCGCGGCACCCGCGGGCCGTCGCCGGTCGGCGTGAGGCGCCCGGATGAACCCGAACCTGGTCCGCGTGCTGGACGGCAACGTCTTCGTGCTCAGCGAGGACAACGGCGACATCGAGGCGACCCTGGCCAACCCGGTCGGCTTCTTCGACTTCGACACCCGGTTCCTGTCGCTGTGGCGGCTCTCCCTGAACGGCGACCGGTTGAGTGCGCTCTCCACCGTCGTGCGGGACTACCTCCACCTGCGGTTCTTCCTGGTCCCGGGGGCCCCGACCCACTACGTGGACGCCAGGACCTCGGTGATCCGGGAGCGCACGATCACCGGCGGCGCCTTCGAGGAGCGCCTGACGGTGTTCAACCACCACCACGCACCGGAGGAATTCACCGTCCGGCTCGACGTGGACAGCGACTTCGCGCCGCTCATCGCCGTCGCCACGGAGCGCACGCCGCCGGGACGGCTCTACCAGCGGTGCGAAGAGCGCGGGCTGCGCCTCGGCTACCAGCGGGAGAGGTTCCACCGGGAGACGGTGGTCACCAGCAGCGAACCGGTGCGGGTGGACGAGCAGGGTCTCACCTGGACGGTGCGGCTGGCGCCCAAGCAGACCTGGACGACGACCCTGCGGGTGCGGGCGCTGGTGCTGCGCCCCGACGGGGTGGACGTCCGGGAGCGGTTGGAGCGGCGGCCCCGGGCCGGGGCCGAGCAACGGCAGCAGGACCTGGCCGGGTGGCTGTCCCGGACGCCGCAGCTCAGCTGCGACTGGGAGGCGCTGACCGACACCTACCGGAGCAGCCTGGTGGACCTGGCGGCGCTGCGCTACTCGCCGCTGACCCTGCCCGACCAGGTGATGCCGGCCGCCGGTCTGCCCTGGGCGGCGACCATCACGGGCCGGGACAGCATTCTGACCAGCTTCATGGCGCTGCCGATCGCCTCCGAGCTGGCCTCCGCGACGGTGCGGATGCTCGGCATCGACCAGGGTGCGGTGCTCGACGACTTCCGTGACGAGGAGCCCGGCAAGATCCTCCGCGAGTTCCGCTACGGGGAGTTGGTGGCCTTCGAGGAGCGCCCAGAGTCCCCGTACTACGGCACCGCCGACGCCACCCCGCTCTACGTGATCCTGCTCGACGAGTACGAGCGGTGGACCGGCGACGTCGACCTGGTGCGGGAGTTCGAGGACGAGGCCCGGGCGGCCCTGCGCTGGATCGACGAGTACGGCGACCTGCTCGGCGACGGCTACGTCCGGTACCTGCGGCGCAACGAGCGCTCCGGGGTGGCGAACCAGAGCTGGAAGGACTCGCCGGAGGCGATCTGCTACGCCGACGGACGGCTGCCCGGCCCGCCGCTGGCCACCTGCGAGCTCCAGGGCTACGCCTACGACGCGAAGCTGCGCGGTGCGCGGATGGCCCGGGAGTTCTGGGGCGACCCGGCGTACGCCGACCGGCTGGAGCGGGAGGCGGCCGCGCTACGGGAACGCTTCGACCGAGACTTCTGGATCGCCGACCGGGGCTACTACGCGCTCGCCCTGGACGGCGACGGCCGGCAGGTCGACGCGCTGGCGTCCAACATGGGCCACCTGCTCTGGAGCGGCATCGTCCCGGCGGAGCGGGCGGCGCAGGTGGCCGCCCACCTGGTCGGGCCCCGGCTCTTCTCCGGCTGGGGGATCCGCAGCCTGGCCACCGAACAGGAGCGGTACAACCCGCTCGGCTACCACGTCGGCGCGGTGTGGCCGTTCGACAACGCGTTGATCACCTGGGGCCTGCGCCGGTACGGCTTCGCCGAGGAGGCGGGGCGGGTCGCCGAGGCACTGGTGGACGCCTCCCGCTTCTTCCACGGCCGGTTGCCCGAGGCGTTCGCCGGCTATCCCCGCGAGCTGACCGAGTATCCGGTCGGCTATCCGACCGCGAACAGCCCGCAGGCGATGGCGACGGCTGCCCCGTTCCTGCTGCTGCGCGCCCTGCTCGGCCTGGAGGCGGCCGGCGAGCACCTGCTGATGGCGCCGCGGGTGCCGGCCCGGTTCGGCCGGGTGGAACTGCTCGACGTGCCGGGCCGGTGGGGTCGGCGGGACGTGATCGGCAGCGGGCTGGCTCACGTCGACCACTGACCGCCTCAGCGCCGGGACCGGCGGTTCCGTCCACCCTCGGGGGTGAGCAGCACCGCCACCCCTCGGACCAGAAGGAACGCGGCGAGCAGTGCCAGCCACGTGCCGGCCCGGTAGGTGCTGTCGGGCTGAGGGCCGTCGCCGTAGCCGGCGGTTCGCAGCGCCACCATGCTCGCCACGAAGGTCAGTGCGGCCACGATGAGGAAGACCAGCCCGGTGACTGGGCGCAGCCCGTCCCGCCAGGCCGGCCGGGTCCAGGCCGTCACGAACAGCGCCACCAGCAGCAGCCAGCCCACGTAGAGGGCCACCTGCGCGGCCGGCAGCTCGGTGAGGGCGTACGTGCGGGTCGGGGCCGGCCCGGTGCCGATGCCGAACATCCGGTCCACCGGGTCCAGGCCGGGGCTGACCGTGACCCACGGTCGGGTGTGGGCGCCGACCAGCAGGATCAGGCCGAGCAGGGCGGGGACGACGGCGGTGGCGCGACGCTGGGCGGTGGGGGAGGGCGCGTCGCCGGAGACGGTCTCGGCGGCGCCCGGCGTCGCGGGAGTCGTGGTCACGCCGCGCATCATGGCAGCCGGACCGGCGGCCGTCGACCCCGTGTCGCCGGTCGCGGCAACCGCTGCTCTTGCCAGGACGGCGGGCGCGCTTAGACTCTCCTGACTTCGCCGAAAGTCCCCCCGGGCGGTGTGCCAGGGGCGGTTGTCGGCGCCCGTTCTGGTCAGCGCGCTGACCTCCGCTCCGGAGAGCCGATGAAGAGCCGTACCGCCGCCGCCGTCGTGGCCGCGATCTGCGCCACCGCCGCCCTCACCGCCTGCGGTGACGACGACCCCGCCCCGAAGGGCGGCGAGGTCCCGGTGACCGCCACCGACACCAGTTGCGAGGTCGCCACCACCCTTTTCACCCCGGGCGCGGTCACCTTCGCGGTGACCAACCGGGGCCAGCAGAGCACCAAGGTGTACGTCTACGGCCGGGAGGGCGAGGGGTTCACCAAGGTGGTCGCCGAGGCGTCGGACGTCGCGCCGGGGAAGAGCCGCGCCCTGAGCGCCACCCTCGCCACCGGCCTCTACGACGTCGCCTGCCGGCCCGGTGGGCAGGGCGACGGCGTGCGGACCCGGATCACCGTCTCCGACGACGGCACCGTGGCCAGCGCCGCCGCCGAGACGGCGTACGACCGGCAGGTGGCCATCCAGTTGACGGCGGCCGGGATCACCGGCGCCGACGGGCTGATCGCCGAGCCCGGCGAGAAGATCGACTTCCGGGTGACGAACAAGACCACCAGCGCCCGGACCCTGTACGTGCTCAACCCGGACGGCAAGCGGGCCGCCGAGGTCAAGGTGGAGCCCAACGGCAAGGCGGAGGCGGTCGTGGCGCTCGGCGGCGTCGGCAACTGGACGCTGAAGGTGAAGGGCGACGGCGTCGCCCCGGCGACGAGGCGACTCGTCGTGCGCTGACCGGTGAGCCCCGCCACGCGGTGGGAAAGCGGGTTCGCGGCGCGTCCCGGGCGGTCTAGTGTTCGCCCGGGGCCGCCCGCCCCGCCGCCGGCCGCACCGGCCCGGCGCCCGCGCCCCGCCACCGGGAGGACCTCACCCATGCGCGCCACCGTGATCCACGGCCCGAACGACGTCCGGGTCGAGGAGGTGCCGGACGCCGCCGTCCGCAACCCCACCGACGCCGTCGTCCGCACCGTGCTGGCCTGCATCTGCGGCAGCGACCTGTGGGCGTACCGGGGGGTCGCCCAGCGGGAGCCGGGGCAGCGCATCGGGCACGAGTTCCTCGGCGTGGTCGAGGCCGTCGGCGCCGAGGTCGGCTCGGTGCGGGTCGGCGACCTGGTGGTGGCGCCGTTCGTCTGGTCCGACGGCACCTGCGACTTCTGCCGCGAGGGGCTGCACACCTCCTGCCCGCACGGCGGCTTCTGGGGTTCCGTCGGCTCCGACGGCGGCCAGGGGGAGGCCGTCCGGGTCCCGCACGCCGACGGCACCCTGGTGAAGCTGCCCGCCGAGGCGGCTGGTGACGAGCGGCTGCTCACCGCGCTGCTGGCGCTCTCCGACGTGCTGGCCACCGGCCACCACGCCGCCCTCGCCGCCCGGGTCCGCCCCGGCGCCACCGTCGCCGTGGTCGGTGACGGCGCGGTCGGGCTCTGCGGGGTGCTCGCCGCGAAGCGGCTCGGCGCGGAGCAGATCATCGCGCTGGGCCGGCACACCGACCGCACCGACATCGCCCGTTCCTTCGGGGCCACCGACGTGGTCGCCGAGCGGGGCGAGGCGGCGATCGCCGCGGTGCGGGAGCTGACCAAGGGGCAGGGCGCGCACGCCGTGCTGGAGGCGGTCGGCACCGAGGAGTCGATGCGGACCGCGATCTCCATCGCCCGCGACGGCGGCGCGGTCGGCTACGTGGGCGTCCCGCACGGCGGCAGCGCCGGCGTGGACATCCGGCAGATGTTCCACCGCAACGTGACCCTCGCCGGCGGCGTCGCGCCGGCCCGGGCGTACATCCCGGAACTGCTGGCCGACGTGCTGGCGGGCACCATCGACCCGTCCCCGGTCTTCGACCGGTCGGTGACCCTCGACGGGGTGCCGGACGGCTACCGGGCCATGGACGAACGGACCGCGCTGAAGGTGCGCATCACCTTCTGAGCCGCGCCGGCCGCGAGTAGGGGTGTCGCCCCTGGTGAGCGGCGTGGCTCGTGCCGTACGGTGCTCGCCGTGACCGCGCACGATCTTGTCCCGCCCGGCCCGGTGGCCGTGCTCGCCAACCCGACCGCCGGCCGGGGGCGGCACCGTGGCCTGCTGCCCCGGCTGCTGGAGCGGCTGGGCGACGCCGGCCGGCCGGTCGAGCTGCTGCGGGCGGGTAGCCCGGAGGAGGCGGAGGCGGCGTGCCGCGCCGCGGTCGCCGACGGCGCCGGGGCGCTCGTCGCCGTCGGCGGGGACGGCACCGTGCACCGGGCGTTGCAGGCGGTGGCCGGCACGACGGTGCCGTTCGGACCGGTCCCCGCCGGCACCGGCAACGACTTCGCCGTGGACACCGGCTTCCCGGCCGACCCCCTCGCCGCGGTCGAGGTGATCGCCGACGCGCTGCGCGCCGGCCGCACCCGCCCGGTCGACCTGGCCCGGCTGACCACCCCCGGGGGCGGCGACCGCTGGTACGGCGCCGTGCTGGCCGCCGGCTTCGACGCGATCGTCAACGAGCGGGCCAACCGGATGCGCTGGCCCCGCGGCCCGCGCCGCTACGACCTGGCCATCCTGGTCGAGCTGGCCCGGCTGCGGCCGCGCCGCTACCGGCTGCGCCTCGACGGCGTGGAGCAGGAGGTGGACGCGGTGCTGGTCGCGGTCGGCAACGGGGCCAGCTACGGCGGCGGCATGCGGATCTGCCCGGACGCCGACCCGACCGACGGCCTGCTGGACGTCGTGGTGGGCGGCCGCTTCGACCGGCGCACGCTGATGCGGGTCAAGCCCCGCATCTACCAGGGCACCCACGTCACCCACCCGCTGGTCCGCAGCTACCGGGCCCGCACCGTCGAACTGGACGCCGAGGGCATCACCACGTACGTCGACGGGGAGCGGGCGTTCGACCTCCCGGTGCGGGTCAGCGCGGTGCCGGCGGCGGTGCGGCTGCTGCGCTGACCAGCGCGCCGCCCTCGGCGCCCGGCCCGGCCGGCGGCGGCGTGGCGGCCGGGGCGCCGGCCCGTACCGCGCCGATGCTCGCGGCGATCACCAGGGCGATGGCGAGCACCTCCACCGGGTGCAGCGCCTGGCCGAGCACCAGCCACCCGGCCAGCGCGGCGATCGCCGGCCCGAGGCTCATGAGCACGGCGAAGGTCGCCGTGGGCAGCCGCCGCAGCGCCAGCAGCTCCAGCGTGTACGGCAGCACCGAGGCGAGCAGGGCCAGCCCGGTGCCGAGCCCCAGCACCGCCGGGTGCCACAACCGGCCGCCCGAGCCGACCAGCCCGATCGGCAGGGTGACCAGCGCGGCCACCGCGAGCGCCAGGGCCAGCCCGTCGGCCCGGGGGAACCGCCCGCCGACCCGGGCCGAGCAGACGATGTACGCCGCCCACAGCGCGCCCGCGACCAGCGCCAGCCCGGCGCCGACCGGATCCAGCCGGTCGAACCCGCCCTGGCCGAGCAGGGCCACCCCGGCCAGCGCCAGCCCGGCCCAGCACCAGGCGGCCAGCCGGCGGGCGGTGACCACGGACAGCGCCAGCGGGCCGAGCACCTCCAGGGTCACCGCCGGTCCGAGCGGGATCCGCTCGATCGCCTGGTAGAAGATCGAGTTCATGCCGGCCAGGGCCAACCCGAAGGCGACCACGGCCGCCCAGTCGCCCCGACCGTGCCCGCGCAGCCGCGGGCGACACACGACCAGCATCAGCAGCGCGCCGATGGTCAGCCGCAGGGTGACCGCCCCGGCCACCCCGGTACGCGGGAACAGCAGCGCGGCCACCGCCGAGCCGAACTGCACCGACAGCGCCCCGCCGAGCACCAGCCCGACCGCGCCGAGCCGGCCGCCGGAGAGCCGTCCGGTCAGCCGGGGACGAAAGGAGCGGTCGGACGTCATGCCGTTACGCTAGCGCCGCTGGTCAGCGGTGGTGCCGCCGGGCCGCCCGGTGTCCGGGCGTGCCGCTCCGGCCGTCGCCGACCGGTGCGGTCAGTTGCGGAGGGCCAGGTCGAGCACGGCGCCCAGCCCGTTCGGCCGGCCCGGGTCGGCGCAGGGCAGCACCAGCACCTCGCAGCCGGCCGCCGCCGCCCCCGCGTCGGCGGGGCTGTCGCCCACCATGAGCGTGCGCTCCGGGTCGACGCCGAGCATCCCGCACGCCCGCAGGAAGATGCCCGGGTCCGGCTTGCAGCGCCCCACCTCGTACGACAGGGCCCAGGCGTCGATCAGGCCGTCCAGCTTCCAGGCGGCGAACAGCGGCCGGAGGTCGAAACCGATGTTGCTGACCACCGCGACCTTCACCCCGGCGTCCCGGAGCGCGCCCAGCACCGGCTCGGTGTCCGGGTAGGGCACCCAGCCCTCCGGGACGAGCAGCCGCTCGTAGAGCGCGTCGGCGAACCCGTCGATGCCGGCGTCCACCGTCTCGGCCAGCCCCGTGTAGGCGCCCCGGTGGGCGTGCGGGTAGAGATCCCGGTCGGCCCAGAGCTCGGCCAGCCGGGGCGGCACCCGGGCCGGCAGCGGCCCGCCCGCCCGGCCGGCGGTGAGCAGCCGGTCGGCCAGCGCCGTGGCCCGGACCCGGTCCAGCTCGACCCCGCAGGCCGCCCCGGCGGCGAGTACCCACTCTCGGGGCTCCTCCACCTGGGCGAGGGTGCCGTGGAAGTCGAAGAGCACCGCCTCCACGGGGCGACGGGACGGGCTCGGGCGGACGGCGTCGTCGGCGCCGCTCGAGACTCGGGGCGGTTCGGCATGATCCGGCACGTCGTGCACCCTACCGACCCGCTCCGACCCACCTGCCGGACGGCCTTGGCCGGTGGCCGTCGGTCGCACCGATTAATCTTGAGGACATGTCGAGCCCCGCCGAGCGGTACGCCGCGGCGCGCCGCCGGGCCGCGCAGGCCTCCGCCTTCCCGGCCCTGGACGAATTCGCCCGCGATCTGGGGTTCGACCTCGACGACTTCCAGCGCGAGGCGTGCGAGGCCCTGGAGCGGGGCAGCGGCGTGCTGGTCTGCGCGCCCACCGGCGCCGGCAAGACCGTGGTGGGCGAGTTCGCCGTACACCTGGCCCTGCGGGGCACGCCCGGGAAGCCGGCGGCGGCCGACGGCGGCGGGGGGCCGACCACCCGGCGCAAGTGCTTCTACACCACGCCGATCAAGGCGCTGTCCAACCAGAAGTACCACGACCTGGTCGACCGCTACGGCGCCGAGCAGGTCGGCCTGCTCACCGGCGACAACGCGATCAACGGCGACGCGCCCGTGGTGGTGATGACCACCGAGGTGCTGCGAAACATGCTCTACGCCGGCTCGGCCACCCTCGAGGGCCTGGCCTACGTGGTGATGGACGAGGTGCACTACCTGGCCGACCGGTTCCGTGGCGGCGTCTGGGAAGAGGTGATCATCCACCTGCCCGCCTCGGTCACCCTCGTGTCGCTCTCGGCTACGGTCTCCAACGCCGAGGAGTTCGCCGACTGGCTCGTCACCGTGCGCGGAGAGACCGCCGTGGTGGTCAGCGAGCACCGCCCGGTGCCGCTCTGGCAGCACATGCTGGTCGGCAAGCGGATGTTCGACCTGTTCCACGACGCCGACGCGGCCCGCAAGCACGACGTCCACCCCGAGCTGCTGCGCTACACCCGGGACACGGTCCGCCGGCTGGAGCTGGGGGAGGGGCGCAGCGCCGGACCCGGCGCGGGCCGGCGCGGCCCCCGCTGGCGCGGCCCGATGCGCCCCGACATCGTCGAGCGGCTGGACCGGGAGAACCTGCTCCCGGCGATCCTGTTCATCTTCAGCCGGGCCGGCTGCCAGGCGGCCGTCCAGCAGTGCCTCGCGGCCGGGCTGCGGCTGACCTCGCCCGAGGAGCGCGCCGAGATCCGCCAGGTGGTCGAGTCGCGGATCACCGCCATCCCCGGCGAGGACCTGACCGTGCTGGGCTACTGGGAGTGGCTCGACGGGTTGGAGCGCGGGCTCGCCGCCCACCACGCCGGCATGCTGCCCGCGTTCAAGGAGGTCGTCGAGGAGCTGTTCGTCCGCGGCCTGGTCAAGGCGGTCTTCGCCACCGAGACCCTCGCCCTGGGCATCAACATGCCGGCCCGCTGCGTGGTGCTGGAGCGGCTGGTCAAGTTCAACGGCGAGGCGCACGTCGACCTCACCCCGGGGGAATACACGCAGCTCACCGGGCGGGCCGGCCGGCGCGGCATCGACGTCGAGGGGCACGCCGTGGTGGTCTGGTCGCCGGAGACCGACCCCCGGCACGTCGCCGGCCTCGCCTCCACCCGCACCTACCCGCTGCGGTCCAGCTTCCGGCCCTCCTACAACATGGCGGTCAACCTGGTCGGCACCGTCGGCGCGGAGCCGGCCCGGGCCCTGCTGGAGTCCTCGTTCGCGCAGTTCCAGGCGGACCGGTCGGTGGTCGGCCTGGCCCGGCAGGTGCAGCGCAACACCGAGACCATCGAGGCGTACGGCGCGGAGGCGGCCTGCCACCAGGGCGACTTCGACGAATACTTCGCCCTGCGGGTGGCCATCGCCGACCGGGAGCGGGCCATCGCCCGGCAGGGGCAGACCCAGCGCAAGGCGGCGGCCGTCGCCTCGCTGGAGCGGCTGCGGGTGGGCGACGTGATCCGGGTGCCGTCCGGCCGGCGGGCCGGCCTCGCGGTGGTGCTCGACCCGGCCACCGGCGGTTTCGGCGAGCCCCGCCCGCTGGTGCTCACCCAGGACCGGTGGGCCGGGCGGGTCAGCCCCGGCGACTTCACCACCCCGGCCGAGGTGCTCGCCCGGATCCGGGTGCCCAAGCACTTCAACCACCGCTCGCCGGGGGCCCGGCGTGACCTGGCCGCCGAGGTCAGCGACATCGGGCTGGACCGGCACGGCGGCCGCCGTGGTGGGCGCTCCCGGCAGGCGGTCGGCGAGGACCACCGGCTCAGCCAGCTCCGCACCGAGCTGCGCCGGCACCCCTGCCACGCCTGCCCCGACCGGGAGGAGCACGCCCGCTGGGCCGAGCGGCGCCGCCGCCTGGAGCGCGACACCGAGGAGCTGCGGCAGCGGGTGGCCGGGCGGACCGGTTCGCTGGCCCGCACCTTCGACCGGATTGTCGCGCTGCTGACCGCGCGCGGTTACCTCTCCGCCGACGGCGAGGTGACCGACGCCGGCCGGATGCTCGGCCGGATCTGGACCGAGGCCGACCTGCTGGTCGCCGAGTGCCTGCGCCGCAGGGTGTGGGACGGGCTCTCCCCGGCCGAACTGGCCGCCGCCGTCTCGGTGGTGGTCTTCGAGGCCCGCCGGGACGTCGACGAGCGGGCCTCCCTGCCGCGCGGCGCGGTGGTCGACGCGGTCGACGAGACGCTGAAGCTGTGGGGCGACATCGAGGCGGACGAGGCGTCCCGCGGCCTGGCGGTCACCCGCGAGCCCGACCTTGGCTTCGCCTGGCCGATCTACCGCTGGGCGCGCGGCGAGGCCCTCGCGAAGGTGCTCGCCAGCGGGCACCAGATCGACGGCGAGATGCCGGCCGGCGACTTCGTCCGCTGGGCCCGCCAGGTGGTCGACCTGCTCGGCCAGCTCGCCGACTCCGGCGGCGCCTCCAGCGAGCTGCGCTCCACCGCGCGGCAGGCGATCGCGGCGGTCAACCGGGGCGTGCTGGCGTACCACGCCGCCGCCTGACCATCACGGACGGTAGTTGCCCCCCGGCGGACGACGCCTCGCTCTGTCGCGTTGCTGTCATGCCTGCTCACGGCTTGTCCGATCATGGATGATGGGCGTTGGGTACGCGCCGATGACTCATTGAGGGAAGGCCGCCATGGCGGAGATAAGTCACTTTGAGTACGGGTGGATCACCCCCGCGCTCAGTTATGCACTGTCCGTGCTCGGCTCGGTACTCGGCCTGGTCTGCGCCGGGCGGATCCGGACCGCGACCGGGGCGGGCCAGCGGGTCTGGTGGGGCTTCCTCGCCGCCTGGGCGCTGGGCGGTACGGCGATCTGGGCCATGCACTTCATGGCGATGCTCGGCTTCGCCGTCGCGGGCACCCGGATCCGCTACGACGTGCCGCTGACCGCCGCCAGCACCGCGATCGCGATGGCCGCGGTCGGCATCGGCCTGGCCGTCGTGGGCACCGGCCGGCTGTCCGCCGCCCGGCTGCTCGCCGGCGGCCTGTTCACCGGCCTCGGGGTGGCCGCCATGCACTACACCGGCATGGCCGCCATGCGGCTCGACGGCACCCTCGGCTACGACCGGGTCCGGGTGGCGCTGTCGGTGGTCATCGCGGTGGTCGCCGCCAGCGTGGCGCTCTGGCTGTCGATGACCGTCCGCCGGGGCGTGGCCATCGCCGCCTCCGCGCTGGTCATGGGCATCGCCGTGAACGGGATGCACTTCACCGGGATGAGCGCGCTGTCGGTGCATCCGCACCAGCCGCGCGGCGACCTGGCCGGCGCCGAGGTGAGCAGCCTGCTCGTGCCGATCATCCTGGCCGTGATCTTCGGCGTGGTGGGCCTGGTCTACGCGCTGCTCGCCGCGCCCACCGAGGACGACCGGGTCGGGACCGCCTTCCTGGACGCGCGGTGGGACGACGCGGCGCCGGTCGCGGCGGCCGAGCCGGCTCCGGACCCGGTGGGCCTGCGCGGCCGGTCCACCCTCGGCCAGCCGGGCACCCCGTTCCCGTCCCGCCGGGACGCCGGCCGCCGCTGACCGCCTTCGGTCAGGCGCGGGCGGTGGCGAGCGCGTCCACCAGGCGCCGGCACGAGCCGGCCAGGTTCCATCGCTGGGCCAGCTCCAGCAGCCGGTCCGGGTCGGCCGGCGCGGTCGGCAACGCGGTGGCCAGCTCGGGCAGCGGCACGTCGGTGGCCACCCGGACCACCTTGGGCGCGACGGCCAGGTAGTCCCGGGCCGCGTTGAGCTTGGTGCGCAGCCCGGGGGCGAAGCCGGAGCCGGGGTCGTCCAGCGCGGCGAGGATGCCGGGCAGGCCGTCGTAGCGCTCGATGAGGCGGGCGGCGGTCTTCTCGCCCACCCCGGGCACCCCGGGCAGGCCGTCGCTGGGGTCGCCGCGCAGCGCGGCGAAGTCGGCGTAGCGGTCGGCGGGGACGCCGTAGCGGGCGCGGACCGCGGCGTCGTCGCAGTCGTCGAGCTTGGCCACGCCCCGGCCGACGTAGAGCAGGCGCACCTGGCGGGCGTCGTCGACGAGCTGGAACAGGTCGCGGTCGCCCGAGACCACCTCTGCCGGGCCGGGCTGGGTCACCGAGAGGGTGCCGAGCACGTCGTCGGCCTCGTAGCCGGTGGCGCCGACCGCCGGAATGCCGAGCGCGTCGAGCACCTCGAGGATCATCGGCACCTGCGGGGAGAGGGTGTCCGGCACCACCTCGCCGCCCTGCGGCGCCACCCGGTGCGCCTTGTACGACGGCAGCAGCTCCACCCGCCACGCCGGTCGCCAGTCGTGGTCGAGCGCGCAGACCATCCGGTCCGGCCGCCGGGTGCGGACCAGTTGGGCCAGCATGTCGAGGAAGCCGCGGACGGCGTTGACCGGCTGGCCGTCGTCCGTCTTCGCCGCCGATTCGGGGATGCCGAAGTAGGCGCGGAAGTAGAGGCTCGGGGAGTCGATCAGCAGGATCGGGGGTCGGTGTGCCACGCCGACAGCCTGGCACAGCCCACCGACGAGGTGGGGGACGCGCCGGCAAGATACTAGCCATGTACATCATGTACATGTATTGTTTCCGGCATGAGTGGAACGCCGATCGGCCCCAGCCCCGGCCACCTGGTGTGGCGGCTGGCGATGCGCTGGCGGGTGGCGGTCGACCGGGCGCTCGCGCCGCTCGGCCTCACCCACGCGCAGTACGTGCTGCTCTCCTCGCTGCACGGGATGCGCCGCGCCGGCCTGCACCCGAGCCAGCGCGAGCTGGCCGACCACACCGGCCTGGAGCCGCTCTACGTGTCGAAGCTGGCCCGGTCCCTGGAGGCCGACGGGCTGGTCCGGCGCGAGCGCGACCCGGCCGACACCCGCGCCGTCCGGCTCACCCTGACCGACCGGGGCCGCGAGGCGGTCCGCCCGGCGATCGACACCGTCCAGGCCCTGCTCGACCGGCTGCTCGCCCCGCTCGGCGGCCGGGACGACCCGCGTACGGCCGGGTTCGTCCGCGAGCTGACCACCCTGCTGGAGACCCCGCTCGACCCACCCGACTGACGAAGGAGCGCCGGGACATGCCCGAGACGCGCGTACTGGACTCGACCATCCACCACGAGGAGAGCGGCGCCGGGCCGGCGTTCGTGTTCCTGCACGGCAACCCCGGCTCGTCACACACCTGGCGCAACGTGCTGCCCGGGATCGGCGCGGGCCGGCTGCTCGCGCCCGACCTGATCGGCATGGGCCGCTCCGGCAAGCCCGACTCGCCCTACCTCTTCGCCGACCACGCCCGCTACCTGGACGCCTGGTTCGACGCCCTCGACCTGGACCGGGTGGTTCTGGTCGGCCACGACTGGGGCGGCGCGCTCGCCTTCGACTGGGCGGCCCGGCACCCCGACCGGGTGCGCGGCGTGGCGTTCCTGGAGACCATGGTCAAGCCCATGGCGTGGAGTGACCTCTCGCCGCAGGCCCGGGCCCGCTCCGAGGCGATCCGCACGCCGGGCGTCGGCGAGCAGCTCGTGCTCGACCAGGACCTGCTGGTCCGACAGGCGTTCACCGGCGGGGTCCTCCAGCCGGTCGGCGAGGAGGACCTGAAGACCTACCTGGCGCCCTACCCGACCCGGGAGAGCCGGCGGCCGCTGCTGGCCTGGGCGCGGCAGATGCCGCTCGGTGGCGAGCCGGCCGAGCTGGTCGCCCGGATCGAGGCGTACGACCGGTGGCTGGCCGCCAGCGCCGAGGTGCCGAAGCTGCTGCTGACCTTCGAGGGCTCACCGACCCTGCTGATCACCCCGGAGCTGGCCGAGTGGTGCGCGCGGAACATGGCGGCGCTGGAGACGGTCGCCTGCGGGCCGGCCGGGCACCACGCGCCGGAGGACCGCCCCGACGAGATCGCCGCCGCCGTCTCCCCCTGGGCGGACCGCCACCACCTCCGCTGACCCGGGGGCGGTGGGCGACGGTGGCGGCGGGAAGAGTGGAGGGCGTGGCCGTCACTCAGCAGCTCGCGCGACTCTCCGCCGACCAGCTCACCTCCTGCCGCCGTTCCACCGAGGAGCTGGACCGGCTCTGCTCGTTCCGGCTGCTGCCGGCGGCGGATCACCTGGACCTCGGCTGGTCGCCGGCTGCGCTACGCCGCGCCGCCGAACTGAGCGCGGCCGGCCCGGCGACCGTCGCCGCGCTTCGCCGGGCGCTCGACGGCGACGCGGAGATCAGTCCGGCGTACCGCGACTGGCCTGACGCAGTGTGGGAGCAGCCGGTCACCTCGCTGGATCCCGATGGTGTCGCCGAGGTGTCCGCGCTGCTCGCGGCGGCGGACCCGGCGGTCGTGCTGGCTGCCGTGCCGGCCGAGCCCGCCGTGGCGACGGCTCGCCTCGGGCTGCCGACGGTCGACAGGGACCCGCGGGCGTACCTGCGCGGCCAACTCCTGGCGCTGCGGGAGTTCTACCTGGCGGCGGCGCGTCGCCGGCTCGCGGTCGCCAGTTGGTGGGACTGACCGTCGGACGTCGCCGTCGGGCCGAAACCGGGGGGCGCGGTGGGCGTACGGTGCGCAGACTGGCGGGGTGACGTTCGTACCCGGCCTGACCCTGGCGCACCAGTTCCACGACGAGGTGGTCGCCCCGCTGCTGGCCCGCCGGCTGCCCGGCCTGCGCTACGCGGCCGGGCTGCTCGACGGTGGCTCGGAGCTGCTCGGCCTGGACACGCCCCGGTCGACCGACCACGACTGGGGGCCGCGCACCCAGCTCTTCGTCGCCGCGGCGGACGAGGTGGCGCCCGTGCGGGCCGTCCTCGACGCGGAGCTGCCGACCGAGTTCCTCGGCTGGCCGACCCGGTTCACCGGCGGCCCGACGGTCCGGCTCGGCGTGGCCCGCGCAGACGGGGAGCGGAACGGGGTGAGCGTCGACGAGCTGGGGGCGTGGCTGCGCGACCGGCTGGGCGGGGATCCGCAGGCCGGGATGACGGTGGCCGACTGGCTCGCCGCGCCCACCCAGCGGCTCGCCGAGCTGACCGGCGGGGCGGTGTTCCACGACGGGCTGGACGGGGCGCTCACCGCCGTCCGGGCCCGGCTGGCCTGGTACCCGGAGGATGTCTGGCGGCACGTGCTGGCGGCCGGATGGCAGCGGATCGGCCAGGCCGAGCACCTGGCCGGCCGCTGCGCCGAGGTCGGCGACGAGCTGGGCAGCCGGGTGGTGGCCGCCGGGCTGGCCCGTGACCTGATGCGCCTCGGCCTGCTGCTGCACCGCCGCTGGCCCCCGTACGCGAAATGGCTCGGCTCGGTCTTCGCCGCGCTGCCGGCCGCGGCGCCGGTGGTGGACGCGCTGACCACCGCCCTCGGGCCGGACGGGTGGCCCCGGCGGCAGGCCGGGCTCGTCCGGGCGCTGGAGATTGTGGCGGCCTGGACCAACGACACCGGACTGGCCGCGCCGGTCGACCCGGCCGCCCGGCGGTTCCACGACCGGCCGTTCCTGGTCCTGCACGCCGAGCGGTTCACCACCGCCCTGCGCGCCGCGATCGCCGACCCGGCGCTGCGCGCCCGCCCGCCGGTCGGCGCGGTGGACCAGTACCTCGACAACGTCGACGTGCTCACCCGCCCGGCGCGGGCCCGTCGGGTCGCCGCGGCCGTCCTCCCGGACTGAGCGCCGACGGTCCGGCCGGCGACGAACCCGCGCCGGATCCGCCGCCGGCCGCCCGGCCGTCAGGCGAGGCTCGCCGGAGCGTCCTGCCGGTGCCGCGCGAACTCCCACGGATCGTGCGCGGAGATGACGTCGACCTGGTCCGGCTGCTCGGCGAGGAGGGCCCGGAGCCGGTCCACGTTGCGCAGCCGCAGCGGACGGTCCGTCTCGACGGACGCCTGCAGGGCGTCGAACGCCGGCGGGGTCGGCGGCAGCCCCGGCTGGACCTCCCCGCGGTAGAAGTAGGTGTCACCGGCGTGGAGCAGCCACGCCGAGCCGGCGCCGGTGGGGCGTCGCACCGCCACGGCGACGTGTCCCGGGGTGTGCCCGGCCAGCGGCACCAGCAGGACCTCCGGCGGCAGGCCGGCGAGCTGCTGGACCCCGTCGAATCCCAGCCAGCGCTCCCCGTCGTCGCCGGAGTAGGTGACCCAGCTCGGGTCGTGCGCCCAGTGCGCCGGCAGGTAACGGTCGTGGCCGACGACCGTGGCGGCGCGGTGTTCGGCCTCGTGCAGGTGCACCCGCGCGTGCGGGAAGTCGGCCAGCCCGCCGGTGTGGTCCCGGTGCAGGTGGGTCACCACGACGTGGCGTACGTCGTCCGGCGCGTATCCGAGCCGCTGGAGCTGGTGGACCGCGGTCTCCTCCGGGTCGAGGACGGGCTGGGCCCACGCCAGGAAGTCCGGCCCGAGCCGCCGCTGCGGGTCCCGGACGTCGAGCGTGCCGTAACCGGTCTCGACGAGCACCAGGCCGGCGGAGTCGGTCTCGACGAGCAGGCAGTGGCAGACTGCGGGCAACGGCCGGAGCGCGCCGTCCGGATCGGACGGCGGGGCGACCTCCCGCATGGAGCCGCAGTTGAGATGGTGGATGCGCATGGTTCCCCCTGAGCTGGCGACGAACGGCCGTGCCGAACGCTAGGAGGCGGTCTCGTGACTCACCAAACGGTTGGCCACGACGGGGTGGACCTGCGCCGGCTCTGTTCCGGCCCGGACGCCCGACCCGATCCGTCCTGCCCGCTGGAGGTCACCCTGGCCGCGCTGCGCGGCCGCTGGACCGCCCTGGTGATCGGCGCGGTCGCCCGGGGTCCGCACTCGTTCAGCGACCTGGCGCACGCGTTGCCGGCGCTGTCGGACAAGGTGCTGACCGATCGCCTGGTCCAGCTGACCGCGGCCGGTGTGGTCGCCCGCCAACGGACCGCGTCCTGGCCGCCCCGGGTGACCTACACGCTCACCGAGCGGCGCCGGACGCTGCTGCCGGTGCTCCGGGCCATGTGGGACTGGGGTGCGGCGGAGGTCGGGTAGCGGGGGGTCACCGCGCGGCGACGGTCTCCGGGGCGATCGGCTCGCCGACCCGCAGGTCGGTCAGGTCGCGCAGGCGGCGTACCGGGGACAGCAGCAGGGCCAGGGGAGCCAGCACGGTGGCCGTCGCGAAGCAGAACAGGGTGACCCGGGCACCGGCCAGCCCGGCGAGCGCCCCGGCGAGCAGCCCGCCCACCGGGATGGCGCCCCAGGAGACGAAACGGACCGTGGCCATCACCCGGGAGAGCAGGTCGGGCGGACTGGCGGTCTGCCGGTAGGTGCGGGTGGTCACGCTGAGCACCACCACGCCACCGGCGAAGACCACGTTGCCGGCCGCGAACGCGAGGTACGCCGGCCAGCCCGCGCCCAGCGGCACCAGGAACGCGCCACCGACCGCCACCAGGCTGGCGACGACCAGCGACCGGGCGGTGCCCCACCGCCCGGTGATCCACGGGGTCAGGGCCGCGCCGACCAGCGAACCGACGCCCTCGACCGCGAGCAGCACGCCGACCAACGCGGCCGGGGCGTGCAGTTCCCGGACCAGGTAGAGCGGGTAGACGGCGAGCTGCGCTCCGCAGACGAAGTTGACCGCGGTGGCCGTCCACATGGCCGGTCCCATCACCGGGTGGCGGGTGACGTACCGCCAGCCCTCGCCGATCATGGCGCGGACCGGGGGCCAGTGGTCCGGGGCGTCGACCCGGCGAGCGGGCAGCGACCCGAGCAGCGCCGCGGAGACCAGGTAGCTGGCCGCGTCGACCAGCACGGCCGGCACCGCGCCGAGGGCCTGCACCGCCACGCCGCCCAGGGACGGGCCGCTGAGCTGGGTGGCGGCGTGGGTGGCCGAGGTGAGGCTGTTGCGGGCGTGCAGCTGGTCGCGGCCGACGATGGCCGGCAGGAAGGTGGCGTTGGCGACGTCGAACAGCACGTTGGCGAAGCTGACCACCAGCGCCACGACGACCAGCTGGGCCACCGTGAGCCGGCCCCACCACCAGGCGAGCGGCACGGAGGCCACCGCGAGGGCCCGCGCCAGGTCGGCGCCGACCTGCGCGCCGCGCAGCGGCAGCCGCTGCACGATCACGCCGGCGGGCAGCCCGATCACCAGCCAGGCGACGTAGCTGGCGGCGGCGACCAGGCCCATCTCGAACGCGGACGCGTCCAGCACGGTCAGCGCGGTGAGCGGCAACGCGACGGCACCGACCGCCGACCCCACCGAGCTGGTGGTGCCGGCGGCCCACCAGCGCCAGAACACTCCGGCCCCCTGCCCGACGGACATGCCGCCAACCCCCGATCCGAGCCAGTGAGTTCCAATCTGGAACGGACTATAGTCGAGGTCGCTGAGCGAGCGGGAGGTGGGATGTGAGACGGGCGGACCTCGGCGACGCCGACTGCGGCATCGCGCAGGCGCTCGGCGTGCTGGGTGACTGGTGGACGGTCCTGATCGTGCGTGAGATCGCCGGCGGCACGACCCGGTTCGACGGGTTGCAGCGCGAGCTGGGCGTCAGCCGGCGGGCGCTCACCGAGCGGCTCGCCGGGCTGGTCGCGCACGGCGTGCTGCGCCGCGAGCCCTACTCGGCGCACCCCCCGCGGCACGACTACCTGCTCACGGCCAAGGGGGAGGCGCTGCTGCCGGTGCTGGTCGCCCTCCAGGACTGGGGCACCCGGCACGTGATGGGCGACGGCGCGCTGACCGCGACCGCCGACGAGGACTCCGCCGAGGCACGTCGGGTGCACCGGCTGGTCGGCCGGCGCGTACCCCCGATGACCCTGCCCCGGCACGACGGCGGCGCGGAGCCGCCGGCGGCGCCCGGGCGGTGGACCGTGCTCTACCTCTTCCCCGGAGCGTTCGCGCCGGAGGCCCCCGCCTTGCCGCCGGACTGGGGCGAGATCCCCGGGGCCGTCGGGTGCACGCTGGAGTCGCGCACGTACGCCGACCGGCACCCGCTGTTCCGCGCGGCCGGGGCGGAGGTGCGGGGGGTGAGCACCCAGCGCCCCGACCAGCTCGCCGCCTTCGCCGCGCACGCCCGGCTGCCGTACCCGCTGCTCTCCGACGAGGACGGCCGGCTCGCCGCCGGCCTGCTGCTGCCCACCTTCCGGACCGGCGGCGTGGCCCGGTTCAAGCGGCTCACCCTGCTGCTGGACCCGGAGGCGGTGGTGCGCGCGGTGCAGTTCCCGGTCACCGACCCGGCCGGCTCGGTCGACGAGATGCTGGCCGAGGTGCGCCGCCGCACCGCCGCCGGGGCGGCTTAGCCGTACGCCCGATCACGACGGCGGTGGATCGATCTCGCCGACGACCACGTCGGTCATGCCGTCGAGCGGTTCGTCCTTGTCGGACAGGTGCTTGTAGAGGGCCATCGGCACGACACCCATGACGCCCTTGACGGGTGTACGGCGTACACCTATCGTGAGGTGTACGCCGTACACCGGGAGGAAAGATGAAGGCGATCGTCCAGGACCGATACGGCCCGCCGGAAACGCTCACGCTCGCGGAGATCGACACGCCGGTGCCGGCCGCCAACGAGGTGCTCGTGCGGGTGGAGGCCGCCGCGCTCAACGCGTACGACTGGCATGCCATGCGCGGCGATCCATGGCTGGCGCGGTTGGCGATGGGCCGGCCTGGGCCCCGGGCGCGCGTCCGTGGCCGGGACTTCGCCGGCCGGGTCGAGGCCGTTGGCGCCGACGTTCGACAGGTGCGCCCGGGCGACGCCGTCTTCGGCGACCTCGGCGAGGCCAACGGCGCGTTCGCCGAGTACGTGTGCGTGCCCGAGGCACTGGTCGCGGCGAAGCCGGCGAACCTGACGCCGCAGCAGGCGGCCGCCCTTCCGCTGGCCGGTATCACCGCGCTCATGGGACTGCGTGACGTCGGGCGGGTGGTGCCCGGCCACCGCGTTCTCGTCAACGGCGCCTCCGGCGGCGTCGGCACCCTCGCGGTCCAGTTGGCCAAGGCACTCGGCGCGACGGTGACCGGGGTGTGCAGCACCCGCAACGTGGACCTGGTCCGCTCGCTCGGCGCCGACCACGTCGTCGACTACACCCGCGACGACTTCGCCCGCGACCCCCGCCCTCACGACGTCGTGTTCGACCTGGTCGGCAACCGCTCACTCACCGCGCTCCGGCGGGTGCTGACCCCGACCGGGACGCTGGTGCTCTCGGGCGGGGGCGTGTACCGCGGCGGCAGCCTCGTCGGACCGGTCTGGCTCATCGCGCGCGGGCGGCTGCTGGCACCCTTCGTCCGACACCGCATCGTCACACTCGCGGCGGCACCCGGTCGGCAGCACCTCGACACGCTCCGCGCCCACGCCGAGGCCGGCCGCCTCACCCCGGTCATCGACCGGACCTATCCGCTCCACGAGGTGCCCCAGGCGATCCGGTACCTCGAAGGTGAGCACGCGCGGGCGAAAGTCGTCATCACCGTCTGACGTGCTCGCCACCATCCCTACCTGATCGGCTGGGCCGCGCCTGGTGCGGTGACCACACAGGTTCGCCGAGTCGGCGGGCCCGGGCCGGTGGATTGACCGGTCCGCGAGTCTTGATCGCTGCCGAGTCGGCTGATTAGCTGGCCGACATGACCGAGCTCGGACCCGTCGCCTGGCCGCCTGAGCCGATCCGGACCGCGAGGCTCGTGCTCCGTGAGTCCGAGGCCCGGGACCGTGCGGCGTTCATCGAGCTGATGGCGTCGCCAGAGGTGCACACCTACCTCGGCGGCCCCCGCCCGCGTGACGAGCTTGAGCGCGAGATGCCCGGGGCGCCCGAGCGGTGGCCCGGGAGTTTCGTCGTCGATCTCGACGGGGCGATGATCGGCCAGATCCTGCTCAGGAGAGCGACGGGGCACCGTCGCCCGGCTGCCGTGGGGAAGGCCGATCTCGGCTACCTGTTCCTGCCGCGGGCGTGGGGGTTCGGGTACGCCGCCGAGGCGTGCGCGGCGGCACTCGACTGGTTCGACGGCGTCCTTCCCGGCGAGCCGGTGGTGCTCACCACCCAGACCGCCAACGTCGGCTCGATGCGCCTCGCGGCGAAGCTGGGGTTCACCGAGGTGGAGCGGTTCCAGGCCTGGGACGCCGAGCAGTGGCTCGGCATGCGGTCCCCGGTCACGCCGTCTGCTTGACCTCGTGCTCGACGGCACCAACTTCGCGGCATCCAACCCGGCGAACCTGTGTGGTCACCGCGCTAGGCGTCGGTGGGCGTCCGGGCGGTTCGCCACTCGGTGGCGAGCAGCGACCAGACCTCGATGTCGAGCCGCTCGCCGAGGAAGGGGAACGCGCCGCGCAGCACGCCCTCCCGGGTCATGCCGAGCCGCCGCGCCACCGCCCGGCTGCGCGCGTTGTGCGGCACGGTCCGCCATTCCACCCGGGCCAGGCCGCGCTCGCCGAGCGCCCAGTCGATCATCTGCTCGGCGGCCCGGGTCACCAGCCCGTGCCCCTCGGCCTCCGGTGCGAGCCAGACCCCGATCTCGCACACCCCGGCCGTGGCGTCGAAGGTGCGGAACAGGGTGCCGCCGACCAGCTTCCCGTCCAGCCGGAGGCCGTGGATCGAGCCGGCGTCGCGGGCCTGGGCGTCGGCGTAGCGCTGGAGGAAGGCGCGGGCGGAGTCGGTGTCGGTGACGGTGTGCGCCCAGGGCAGCCAGGGCGCGAGGTGGGTGCGGGTGCGCGCCACGAAGTCGGCGAACTCCGCCGCCTGCCACGGCGCGAGCGGGTGCAGGGCGGCGCGGTCGGTGAGGGGAAGGGAGAACATGTCGCTCCAGTGTGCGTACCGAACGTTTGTTATGTACTGTAGCCCCCCGTGCCGGCGCGAGGTGATCCCGACCGGTGGTGGGCACGACCGCGGTCCCACGTGGACGCCCCGCTGCGCCGGGCGCCCGCCGCACCGGACGTCGATGCCGAGGGCTTCCTCGCCGATCTGTTCCCGGCCTGACCGGATCCGGGCCGGCACCCGGCCCGACCATTTCCGGAAGTTGTTGTCGGCCCCGCCCCCGCGACCTAGACTCCGACTCGGACCGCATCGATTCGCGGTCGTCTATCTCGTCTCCGAGGGCGCCGTCGAAGGCGCCTCGCCGGCGAGCACGCCGCGGGCGCACCCGCCGTGCGCGGCGTCCCCACCACGGCTCCCGCGCATGACCCTGGCCCCGACGGGTACGCGAGCCGGAACGGAACCAGCGGGAACGGAGGAACGGGATGAAGGTCCGAAGCTCCCTGCGCGCGCTGAAGCGCAAGGCCAACTCGATCGTGGTACGCCGCCGGGGCAAGATCTTCGTGCTCAACAAGGCGGATCCCCGACAGAAGGCCCGGCAGGGCTGACGGGTGGCCGACATCCTGATCACCGGGGCCGGCAGCGGCCTCGGTCGGGGTGCCGCGCTCGGCCTGGCCCGGGCCGGCCACCACGTCATCGCCGGCGCCGAGATCTGGTCGCAGGTACGCGAGCTGCGCGCCGAGGCGGACCGCGCCGGGGTGACCATCGACGCGATCAAGCTCGACGTCACCGACCCGGCCGACCGGGCGTACGCCCGGCGCCACCGGGTGGACGTCCTGGTGCTCAACGCCGGCGTCCAGGAGGCGGGGGCGGTGGTGGAGATCCCGATGGACCGGGTCCGCCGGTCCTTCGAGGTGAATGTCTTCGGGCACCTGCACCTCACGCAGGACCTGGTGCCGCCCATGCTGGAGCGCGGCGCGGGCAAGGTCGTCTGGGTGTCCTCCGCGGTGGGGATCCGGACCCGGCCCTGGATCGGCGTCTACGCCGCCACCAAGCACGCCATCGAGGCGCTGGCCTGGGCCATGAAGGGCGAGCTGGAGCCGCGCGGGGTCCGGGTCGCCGTCGTCAACCCCGGCCCCTACCGGACCGGGTACAACGACACCGGGGTCGAGGCGATGTTCCAGTGGTGGGACCCCTCGACCGCCCTGCTCGACCGGCCCGACTTCGGCGACTACCTGGAGCACCAGCGCGACCCGCGGGAGATGGTCGACGAGCTGGTCAAGGTGATCCCCGCCGACCGGCATCCGTTCCGGACGGCCTACCCGGAGGAGCTCCGGCCACAGCTCAGGGAGTTCGAGTCGCAGGTCTGGGATGCGACGACGTGACCACGTCCGGCGCCGGGTCACCGGAGTGGCGGTCCGCCGCGAACAGCCGGGCGGCGGCGAACCGGACCAGCGGCCGGTAGATCCGGGCCGAGTCGGTCAGCGACGAGAAGTGCGACGAGGCGTTGCCGGCCTGGTAGCGGGTGGCGATGCCGACCTGCGTGATTGGCCCTCCCGCCCGGGCCGCGTGGAGCAGCACGTTCATCTCGTACTCGAACCGCTCGCCCGGAACGGTCCCGAGCCAGCCGAGCAGCGCCGCCGGGTACGCCCGCAGGCCGGTCTGGGTGTCCTCGACGCGCCGGCCGGTGGCGAGGTGGAACGCGGCGCGGGTCGCCGCGTTGCCGAACCGGCTGCGCAGCGGCACCTCGCCGTCGAACCGGCGCACGCCCAGCGTTAGCGTGCCGGTGTCGCGCATCCGGTCGGCGACCCGCACCACGTCGGGGATCAGGTGTTGCCCGTCGGCGTCCACGCACACCACGTCGCGCCCCGGGTGGTGGATCGCGGCGTACCGGAAGCCGGTCTTCAGCACGATTCCCTTGCCCCGGTTGATCCGGCGGCGCAGCACGGTGGCGCCCCGGTCCCGGGCCGCCGCGAGCACCTCGGCCGCGGTCGGGCCGCTGCCGTCGTCGACGACCACCACGTGCGCCGCGGGCAGCGCGGCGGCCAGGTCGTCGACGAGCCGCGGCAGGCGGTCCTTGGGTCGGTACACCGGCACCAGCACGATCACGGAACCTCCCGGGGTGACCCGGCCCCGCCCGCCGGAGCCGATCGACGACCGTCCTTACCCCTCGCGCGGGCCGGCGAATCCGGTCAGCGCCGGAACAGGCCGGCCACGCGCTCCGCCGAGCGGGCCAGGCCACGTTCCCGGCGCAGCAACGACTCCGGCGTGCGCAGACCGAGGTAACACAGCCGGCTGACCGCCCGGGTCGCCCGCTCGCGGCCGGCGGGCACCGGGTCGGGCCCGGTCACCGGCACGTCCACCAGCGCCGCGCCGGAGAGCCCGAGGACCTTGCCGGCGAGGAAGCGGATCCGGGGCAGGTGCCACGGGTGGGAGACCAGCCCAAGCGGCCGGGCCGGGGTGTGGGCCGGCCCGGCGAGCAGTCCGTCCTGGACGGTGTGCGCCAGGTTCTGCAGGGTGGTCCGCGACCGGGTCTCGGCGTGCAGCCGGGCGTATCCGTCGAGGCCGGCGGCGCGGGCCAGGGCCAGCATCAGCTCGCCCTCCCGGCACCCGGCCGGCGGGCCCGGCGCCCCGGCGGGGCCGTGCGGCCAGCCGCCGGTGAACACCACCCGCGCCCCGGCGGCCCGCCGGAACTCGGCCGCGTGCGCGTGGACGTACCCGATGGCGGCCCGGGCCCGGGCGGCGCTCTCCGCGCTGAGCCGGTAGCCGTCGTCGTCCGCGACCACCCCGCGGCCGAACACCAGCAGCACGGTGGCGGTCGGCGTCATCCCACCGACGGTACGCCGGCTCAGTCCTCGTCCACACCGGGTGGCCAGGGCGGCTCGCCCACGCCGGTGATCCGTACCCCGCCCCACGGGTCGGCCTCGGCGAGCCGGCCCCGGGCGACCCGCTCGCCGATCCGCACCTCCACGTCGCGGCGGCCGGAGCGGAGCAGCCGCAGCAGCCGGGGCTCCGGCTCGATCCGCCCGGCCCAGTGGTAGCGCCCGTCGACCGGCTCCCAGCGCCCGCCGGCGTGCAGCCGGACCTCCGTGCCGGCGATCTCCGCCGGCCCCTGCCAGCTCACGGCGCGATCCGCTCGTGCGCGCGGGTCAGCTCGTGGGGCAGGTCGGCGCCGCGCCGCACTCCCTCGATGCCACTCCAGAGCAGGGTGGTCAGGTAGTCGGTGAGGGCGGCCCGGCGGATCGGCTGGCCGTGCGTGGCCCACCAGTCGCCGACCGCCTGCACGAATCCGACCAGCCCGTACGCCCAGGGTTCGGCGGGACCGGCGTCGAGCCCGAGCGCGCGCAGCCGGTCGCCGATGACCCGGGCCAGGCCGGTGGCCACCTGCCGGCTGGTGCCGGCCACCACCTGCTGGATGCCGGGATGTCCGGACTCGTGCAGCAGGAACCGGTAGAGCGTCGGCTCGGACTCGATGACGCTCAGGTAGGCGTCGATGGTCGCCTCGACCAGCGCGCGCTCCTCGCGGACCCGCTCGACGGCGGGGGCGACGGCGTCGACGACCCGGGCCGCCACCACCTCGCTGACGGCCAGCCAGAGCTGCGCCTTGTCGGCGAAGTAGCGGTAGAGCACCGGCTTGCTGACCCCGGCCGTGGCGGCCACCTGGTCCATGTCGACCGTCGGGCCGTGCCGCAGCAGCGCCTGCACGGCGGCCCCGATCAGCTCCTGCCGCCGCTGCTCGCGGTGGCCCGCCCAGCGGTCCCGCCGGTCCGCACGCCGGGCCGGTGGCGGCTCGGGCGGGGCGTCCGGGGCATTGACATCCCTGGAAGTGCGTCGCATGCTACCACTCGTAACAGTTACTCGAAGTTACGTCAACTGTGGAGGGGCCATGGAGGGGACGCCGGCCGGATTCCCGCGCGAGGCGGTGGCCACCCGCCTGCTCGCCGCCTCGGTGCGCACGAGCTACGACCCCGTCGTCGACATCGACTGGTCGGCGCCGCCCGTCCCGGGGGCCTACTGGATGCCGCCGCAGCGCAGCAGCCTCTACGGCACGCCGCTGTGGGAGGGGTTGAGCGAGGAGCAGCGGATCGAGCTGACCAAGCACGAGGTGGCCAGCGCGGCGAGCGCCGGACTGTGGTTCGAGACGATCCTCATGCAGATGCTCATCCGGCACTACTACGACGCCGACCCGACCAGCCGGCACGCCCAGTACGCGCTCACCGAGGTCGCCGACGAGTGCCGTCACTCCATCATGTTCGGCCGGCTCATCGAGGGTATGGGCTGCCCGGTCTACCGGGCCGACCCGTTCGACCACCTGCTCGGGCGCTGGCTCAAGGCCACCGCCACCGGCCCGCGGATGTACGCGGCCATCCTCATCGCCGAGGAGATCCTCGACGCGTTCCAGCGGGAGGCCATGGCCGACGAGTCGATCCAGCCGCTGATCCGGATGGTGTCCCGGATCCACGTGGTCGAGGAGGCCCGGCACGTGCGTTTCGCCCGGGACGAGCTGGCCCGTCAGGTCGAGACGGCCGGCCCTGTCGCGCTGGCCTACGCGCGGCTGGTGATCGGGCGGGCCGCGTACTCGATCACCCGCCGCCTGGTCCACCCCCGGGCGTACGCGGCGGTCGGCATCCCGCCGGCGGTCGGACGGGCTGCGGCCCGGGCCAACCCGCACTGGCAGGCCACCCTGCGCTGGTCCGCCCAGCGCATCGCCGAGCACCTGACCGCGTTGGGGCTGATCGCCGGGCCGGGCCGGCTGCTCTGGAGCCGCTCCGGCCTCCTGGGGGACTGACCGACGGCGGCCCGCCCGGGGAGCCGCCGCCGGTCGCGCCGGTCAGGACGTGGGGAAGTTGTCCGGGGTGCGGATGCGGTTGCGCATGAAGTTGCCGGAGTCGGTGAGCACGGACGTGCCGGCGTAGCTGCCGCCGGAGCAGGTGCCCGGCCGGAACGCCGCGCTGCCCTCGCTCGCGTCGGAGTACGTCCAGTTGGCGTAGCTGATCTTCAGCCGGTCGAGCAGGTCGAGCCATGCGGTGCTGCTGGCCGTGTCGACCGCGCCGTCACCGGTGTAGGTCACCGTGCCGAACTCGGTGACGAACAGCGGCAGCCGGGTGGCCGCCCGCTGCACCTCGTTGCGGTAGTTGTCCTTAGACGCGGCGTAGAAGTGGAACGTGTACATGATGTTGTCGGCCCGGACCGGGTTGTTGACGATCTCGTCGGAGTTGCCACCCTCCGACACGCCCAGCGACGACCAGCCCCGGGTGCCGACGACGACCACGGCGTCCGGGTCGTTCGCCCGGATCACGGGAATGACCTGCTCGGCGTAGTTCCTGATGGTCGACCAGCTCACGCCGTTCGGCTCGTTGGTGATCTCGTAGATCACGTTGGTCTTCGCGGCGTTGCGGGCCGAGACCGCGGCGAAGAAGGTCTTCGCCCGCTCCAGGTTGTACATCGGGTCGCCCGGGGTCAGCGTGTGGAAGTCGATCAGCGCGTACAGGCCGCGCGCGCTCGCCTTGTCCACCAGGGTGTTGACCTGGTTGGTGAAGCCGGTCGGGTTGGTCTCGTAGCCCTGCTCCTGCACGTACATCGAGATGCGGAACAGGTCGGCCCGCCAGTCGTCGGCCAGCGCGTCGAGCGAGGAGTCGTTGTAGCAGTTGGCGAACCACTGCAATCCGTGGGAACCATGCCGCGCAGCTGGATCGGCCGGCCGTACCGGTTGCAGAGGTTTACCCCGCAGACCCGGAGCTGGCCGTTGATCGCCACGGGGGTGGTGCCGGTGGGCGGCGGGGTGGTCGGGGGCGGGGTGGTCGGGGGCGGGGTGGTGGGCGGGGGAGTGGTGGTCGGTGGCGGCGTGGTGGGCGTGGTGGTCCCGCCGGTGCAGGCCGTGCCGTTGAGGGTGAACGCCGTCGGGGCCGGGTTGGCGCCGGTCCAGGAGCCGTTGAAGCCGATGGTGGTGCTCGCTCCGGTGCCGAGGGAGCCGTTGTAGCTCATGCTCTGTGCGGTGACCGCGCTGCCGCTCTGCTGCCAGGTCGCCGACCAGCCCTGGACGACCCGCTGCCCGGCGTCGGGAAAGCCGAAGCCCAGGGTCCAGTTGGTCACCGGGTCACCGAGGTTCCGCACGGTGACGGTGGCGGTGAAGCCGCCCTGCCAGGAGTTGGTGGTGTAGGTGACGGCGCAGCCGGTCGCCGCCATCGCGTTCGTCGACGGCAGGACTGCCGTCGCGGCCAGGGCGAGCGCGCCGACGGCGCCGCCCACGAGGAGGTGCCGCCGGGACGGGCGGGGGATCGAGAACATGCGGGATCGTCCGATCTGGTGGGTGGAGGTTGGACGGTGCCCGTCGTGAACTCGCCCGGAAAGTCCGACGCGGCAGCCTCGGGAGCGCTCCCACGCCGAGGATAGAGGTGGACGCTGATCAATGCAACCGCTCAGCGGTCGCGGCGCCGCCCGGGGCGCAGCCGCAGCGCGTTGCAGACGTCGAACACCCCGGACACGTCCCAGGCCAGCTCGCCGGCCACCCGGCGGGTCTCCGGGTCCGCCACCATCCCGGCCAGGATCACCACCCGGTTCTGCACCGTCACGGTGATCTGCTGCCGCCGGGTGGTCCAGTCGATGCTCAACCGCTGCGCCACGAGCGCGGCGAGCCGCACGTCCGCGCCGTCCGGCGCGGGCCCGTCCCCGGCGGCCGGGAAGTCGGGGTACGGCCAGGACATCACCATCTGCGGGCTGCTTCCTACTTGTTGCTCATCGTTGAGCGGTTCGGATGGTTCGCTCTCCGCCCGGTGGTGGCTGGGCTGGAGTCCTGGACCGGCAGTCTGGTCCGGTGGCGATCGGTCCTGTCCTGCAGGATCTGCTTCACCTTGTGGTGCGGGGTGTGCAGGGCGATGTCGGGGTCGCCGGCTCGGTGCAGGATGTTGATCGCGGCGTTCACGTCGGCCTGCCA